>NZ_JBQFPK010000008.1:0-259276 GCF_056534465.1 Ruegeria sp. D3 | reverse complement strand
AAATCTGACTCTGACGCGGGATGGAGCAGCCCGGTAGCTCGTCAGGCTCATAACCTGAAGGTCGCAGGTTCAAATCCTGCTCCCGCAACCACTTGGGTCGAACAGAGTCTCGAACAAGCCGCCTCAGGGCGGCTTTGTTCGTTCTGGGCCAACCCAATCATCGCTGAAAGTGCCCCTTCCAGTTCGATCTGAACGCTATCCTGTTTATGTTGGACCGAGACACGCTCGATCAGGCCCCGGATGATCTCCAAAGCCCCTGTACGGATCGACGGATCCGATAACGCCTTTGCAAGATCAGCGACCTTGGAGCGATAGAGTTGGGACAGGTTCGGGTGCAGTCGCACTGGTGAAGGCGCAGGCTCAGACAGCTTCGCATCAAGACCGGCGATCTGCGCTTCAAGCTCTTCGAGCCGCGTTTGAAGGCCGGGGGTGCGAATGCCCTCTGCGATTGCATCATAGAACCCATTCAGTTTGCGCGCCGCTTTGTCCCGCTCGGATTGCAGACGGGTCCGGGCTACCTCTGCTGTGCCTGCTTCTGCGTTGGCGGCTTCGCTGAAGGACTTTATGAAAGCGGCCACTGCGTCGGGCTGCATCAGACGTTGGCGAAGCAAATCCAAAACGGCGTCTTCCAGAACATGGCGGCGAATGGATTGCCTGTGCATGCAGGTATCGAGTTTGCGAGCGGCAGAGCAGGCGAGATAGTCGCGCCCGACAGTGGTGAGTGGTCCTCCGCAGGTGCCGCAGAATGCAAGACCTGTCAGAAGGTGCTTCTTGCGACGCTTCTCCCAAAACCGGGTTTCCTTGATGGCTTTGACGCGGGGATCAGCTTCGATCTCGCCTTGCCGCTGCTTGACCGCCTCCCAAAGTTCATCCCCGACGATCCGCAGCTCAGGGACCTCCGGGATGATCCATTTGGACGGATCGTTGAGACGAGAAACACGTCTGCCGGTCTCAGGGTCCTTGATGTAGCGCAGCCGGTTCCAGACCAGGCGGCCAATATAAAGCTCATTGTTTAGGAGACCCGTACCCCGCACTCGGTGCCCTCGGATGGCGGTGTCACGCCATAACTTGCCACGGGGACCTGGGACACCCTCAGTGTTGAGACGTCGCGCAATTGTTTTTGGGGAGTGCCCTTCGGTGAACT
The DNA here is from genome assembly GCF_056534465.1 of Ruegeria sp. D3. Lineage (NCBI taxonomy): Bacteria > Pseudomonadati > Pseudomonadota > Alphaproteobacteria > Rhodobacterales > Roseobacteraceae > Ruegeria > Ruegeria sp. D3. Next base: position 258,132 of record NZ_JBQFPK010000008.1, on the reverse strand, counting down.
CTTGAAGTACCCGTCGGACAATCTCAGCTTCCGCTGCGTTGATCACTCGTTCCCCCGTGACGGGTTGGCCGTCTGGCCCAAGACGCCGGACGACGTCATAACCATAGCTGTTGCCACCGCCAGAGCGCCCAAGCTCTACACGCCCGCGCAGACCGCGCCGGGTTTTGTCCGCCAGATCTTTGAGGAACAGTTGGTTCATGGTGCCTTTGAGACCTACGTGTAATTCGCTGATCTCGCCCTCAGCCAGCGTCACGATGCAAACCCCTGCAAAGCTTAGCCGTTTGAAGATCGCGGCGATATCCGCCTGATCTCGGCTCAACCGGTCCAGCGCTTCCGCCAAAATCAGATCAACTTGTCCTTCCTGTGTAGCATGAAACAGCGCTTGCAGACCGGGGCGCAACATGGAGGCGCCGGAGACCGCACGATCAGAATAGGCGTCAACAACAGTCCAACCTTCCCGCTCAGCACGTTCCCGGCACAGTCGCATTTGGTCGTCGATGGATGCGTCTCTCTGCATTTGGCTGGAGAAACGGGCATAGATTGCAACGCGGGTCATCGCCGGGCCTTTCTCTTCTGGTTGATCAAAGCCGCGTAGTCGCGGCCCGCTTCAATTGTCTGTGCGTGGATGTAGTGGCGCTCGGCGGTTCCGAAGCTCGTATGCGCAAGAATTGGTCGAATTAGCTTGGCATGTTCCGGAGAAGAGCGGGCCAGGGTTGTCGCGGCAGCATCCCGAAAGAAATGCGGTGGAATACGGCGACCCGTCAGCTTCAGTGTCTGCTCCGCGATCCGAGGGCTCAGCGCGTCTTTCTTAAAAGGAGCACCAGACCGGCCAACCCACAGGACATTGTGATGCTGTTGGCCACGCTCCATAATAAAGGAATGGGCTTCGTTGATGTAACGGCGCAAGAGGGGTTCAACGCTCGGTGGAACATCAGCTTCCCAGGGATGCCCTGATTTGGTGAGATCCCCGGGGAGCGCGACGGTCATCGTGTCTGCTGCGACATACAGGGATATGCCAATCCGAAGGCCCGCGAAGGCGCGTCGCCGCATCGGCATCAGGGCCAACATCGCTATCATGGTGCCATCCCGCAGGCACATCATACTGCTTAGCGGTGTTGACGCAGCTTCTGCATGACCCGTCGCCAGAGACAGCCTTGCACGGAATAGAACTTCGCTGGACAACACACGCCCAAGTTTACGGTCCCGATCACCTCGACCCGCGGCGCGCTTCAATCCCGCTTTTAACTTCCGCTGAGCGGACCAGTCCTGCGTCGGGTCAGCCACGGAGAGGATACGCAACACGCCATCAATGAACATCAACCGAGTCATCGGCCGGGTGTGTGAGAGGTCCCGAAGCCAAGCGGAAAGGCGCGGCAGGGTCCCGCGTCGAGCCGGAGGCAGTGTGATCGCCTCCGCGTCGCTGGTAATCAGCCATTGCAACCATCGGGCATAGCGCAACTCTAACGTCTTTAACGAGGTTGCGCGTAGATGAGCGAGGGCACCGCAATCGTCGAGTGGTCCACCTACCGCCTGAAGGCTGAGCCACATATCCCGGTCTTGCGCGGGCCATTCGTCGAGCGGCAGAACAAGGCTCATCAGCGACGCCCTTTCTTGGCGTCTATCAGGTCAGCAAAGGCGCGGGTTGCCGAACGTGCCTCAAGACCGGAATACATGTTGATGGTGTGGCTGACCTCCGAATGTCCGAGCAACCGACGCGCAACCTCGTAGCCGCCGGGATTGGCGTCGAGCCAGTTCATCACCGCGAAATGCCGAAACAGGTGGGCGTTCATCTCCAACCCCGTTTCTTTCCGGATCCGTTTGGAGATGCGCCCAGACAGAACGCCGGGATCAACAGAATGTTGACCATCCCTGCGGGGAAACAGCCAAGGCGTTCCAGCGGGGCAGAGTTCCGGGCAACGAGATTTGAGATGGCTGTCGATCATGCGCAATACATCACGCGGAATCTCGAACTCGACAGGTCGTTCATTTTTGGTCTCACCGTCTTCCAGAACCAGGTAGGCTCGGCCATCACCAGGGCGGTGCAGGTGGCGTTCAATGTGGATGCCAGCCAGATTCTTCACACGGACGGGGCAGACCAGCAGGATGGCGATTGCGAGCGCATCTTCGCGCGCCAGAGCCCATCCGTACGGCTTGGAGGTGCCGCGTGGTCGCGCGAAAATCCGTTCGGGCAGGAGTAGCAGGCGCTGCTGATGCCGGTCCTCTTGCAACATTCGAAGTCTGCTTCGGTTCTTTTGGGTCATGCCATTCTGGGGTTTGACCGCCAGACGCGCTGCAAGCCCAGCCAGTAATTCCCGGGTGCCTTCGGGTGCATTGAGTAACCGGGCCAGATTGCGGAGTAACGCGGCAATCTCGCTGATCATCTTTGTGGTCTGGTTGTTGGTGCGCGATAACATCTGGCGCAAACCCCGTTCAGCCATTGCCGGATTAATCAGGACGTCCAATCCGCCAATCTCCGCGATCGGGATACCAGAGTGAATGAGTTCGGAGGCGAACCGAACCAACTGCCTTTGGTATTGGGACAGGGTCGCGGGTCGTAGTGCTCTGTTCTGTCCGTCATCTGCCAGCAGGTCTGGATTGGACAGACGATGCATCAGCTTTGCAAGATCAGTTTGGAATGGCGCCGGAAAATCAGTCACCGGAAAAGTGATGACCTTCCGACGCGATTCCAGAGGCAAAGTGACGTTGGGCCATTGTGAAATACGTCGAGCCGCCAGGTTCCAGCCGTTGACAGCGGCACGATGTGCAACATCAGGAGATTTGCTGATCTCGTTGTGCTCAAGGGCTACGCGATAGGCTTGAGCATGCTCTTCACACACAGTGGCAGGTTTGACGCCCTGCCGGTTTAGAAAGTGTACGAAGCGGCAGAGCGCGGGTTGCAATGTCTTGTCCCTGGACGCAAGTACAGCTGTCCAGAGCGCGTGCCAATCGGGAGACAGATCATCGATCCGGTTGAAGCGGTGTTCCACCAGCCCGAAATGCGCGAGGGCGGCACGCGCATCACTCACCGCGTTTTGCCAACTCTTCGGTGTAAGACCGAGTGCTGCCGGTGTGACTTTGGACAGACGGGGCTGCAACCAGCGACTGTCGCAGGGCACATCCTCTGGCGGCAGCCCAAGGGCTTTGGCCACGCGGCGCAGACCGGAGATCATGTCGCGACGGCGTCCGTCCGACAGAGAGCTGTCGGAGTGCAGTTGGTCGATGAGCTCGGCGAACATCGGTGTGTCGGCTTTGACGAAGGCCAATGTCAATGGAACGGGGCTCTGGCTAGTCATCGGGTTTGCGGTCCTTTGGACATGTCAGGTCTCGGGCGGACGGGTGTGGACAGGGGGTCCGATTCGGGAAAAGCGTAGCATAGAAAGTTAGAAACTTACGGGCAGGCCCTCTTCCCGAAAATTTCATAACCCATTGACATTAATGTACATTAATGATCGCGATTACCTACCAGCACTGTGCCTGCCGGTAGGCGGCATGAGCTGCCGGATCAATGCGGATGAGGCGTCCGCCAGGGCCGACCCGAATAACCTCAAGCAGGCCAGCCGCAATCGCACGGCGCACCGTCTTCTCCGAGCAATTGTCCAGTTCAGCGACGTCTTTCACCGTCAGAAGCTTGCGGGGTGGGCTCTTCTTCGCATTGATCTGTGGCATACTGATGCGCCTCCTTTTGGTCAGAGGCGTCCCGGCCCAGTTCCCGTACTGCCTGGGCAGCCAGCAATCGGACCAACTGGTCAATCGCTGTCTCAACCTGCTTGCGCGCGTAGTCGTCAGAAGGGGGTGTGGCAGGAACGCGTGTCATGCCATGACCATGACAACGCGGGCTTGCTCATTCTAAGTGTATTGATTGCCCAATTCCGGCGGCGCCCAACGCTCTTGCTCTTCGCGCTCAAGCTTGTCGCGAAAACCGTCGATGTCCACGCGGATCGTCTCACCGCTCAGGATTTGCCCCGGCTCGGTGATCATCTTCACGACAGCCTGGATAAAGTTGATGAGTGGACCTTGCCGTTGTCCTCCTGGACGACCGTCTGAGTATGTCGTGTAGGTCAGAGGGCGACCGGCATCTTTCCAGATATGGCAGCAACTCTCGACGATGTACTGACGGCGTTTGTCGCGCGAGAACCGCTTGTCTCGCGGCGACATCTCCGCAACCGCACCAGGTGTCCCATGGATGCGTCGAATGTCATCGATGACATCCTGAGTAAGTGTCGTTGCGGTCTCAAGCTTTTTGAGGAGCTGCGGAAGTAGGTCTGCATCTTCTGGCGTCGATACGAAATAAGTCGAAAGCGAGCCCAATGCGTTCCGGAGTTCTTGTGTAGTAATTGTGCCCCGCGTGGCTTCCCGCAGGAGTGTCTTGAGGTGCTTTTGACCTCGTACAATCGCTTGCGAGCGACGGACCTCAGTCAGGTTGATTGCGATGTCGTCGTCGTTATTGAGGCAGTTCCCAAGAAGCACAGAGAGTTCGCGTACGAGCTTAGTTGGCAGGCCAAACCGTTCAGCCAAGCTCCCGATCATGTCATCAGATAGAGCACCGCGTTCGCCATAACTGCCGAGCTTCCATGACATCGAGCACTTGATCCCATCCATGTGCGGATAGACGGAATAGTCAACTTCAGTATGTGCAACGTCTCGATTGTCCTTCAGACCGCTGTCCGCGTTAGCGCTCATTTTATTCTCCGTTTGGCACACTCTAGGGTCTGGTCGTGCGTCCAAAAGCTTACGTGCAACAAGGCGGTACTGATTGCTCAGAAAGCGCTGATTGAGACACGGCGACCCCTTCCAAGGTTGCACATCAACAAAAGAACAGGAAGAGAACAATTTGGCTAGGTTCTGTGTCGAGCGGCCTTCGATATTGGAGGGCTGTCGCGCGTCACACCAGCTACGACTTGTACAACTTGCGGCCGCGCGAAACACAAGGATCCCCAAAAAATAGAGATCAATACACTTAGTCAGCAAGAGCGTAAAATCCGACTTTCCGGGTTGGGATGGGTCTCCCCGTCTCCGTTGCGCCCGGTTTATTCTTGCTGCTTTCCCTGGTGAACGATCAAAAAAAGCGGTTACCACGGTACGTTCACGACCGGCCTCCAATTGTGAACTATGGTTCGGGGACTACCCCATCCCGCACCGACGCGGCTCCTTCTGGCCCGGTGCAGAAACGCGACTACGGAACCCACCGGTCGACGGTCGTCTTCAGACGCTCGTCGAACCGGGGATCGCCGAGACCGTGCGCGGTCAGAGCGGGGCAGGTGAGAAGCCTGCGGGGAAGCGGCTGGCCTCCGATAAAAGGCATCGCGCAGATACGAACCTGAAAGCGAAGGGCCTTCTCCCGCAAGACCGGGGGGAAGGAGCGGGGGCCGGATATTGTCTTATGACAAGTACGGGCCAATTTGCGCTAAGCGGCGAAATATGAAACTAAAAAACAACTAAACGGATGTTTGATAACGTCCAGCGAGAAATCACTTTAATGCGGTCGGCTCTTACAGGCGCGGTGCTGACGACAGTCTGCCGTTCGAACGAACTGACCCAGAGGTATGAGGCACAGGTCCTTTTTCTGATGCTCACCTTGGTTTTTGGTCTCGCTAGTCGACTCTAGCCGTTTTTACGGTTGTTTAAGGCTCAATTGAATGGTGGGATACGCTATGCGTACAGTGCTGAATGCTCTTTGCTTTCCTTTATTGTTTCTAGTTGTCGCTTACTCAACAGTATGGGGCACTTTGGCCCTATGGTTCAAATTTTCAGTCCCAGAATTGATCCGGTTAATTGCGATCGTTTCCTTTATCGTCGTTGGCCTCGGAACGCTAGTTTCAATTTTTCGAAGAAGTAGATGGCGATGGTTGTCTGGATTCGCAGTATATCTCGCAGCAATACTAATATGGTGGAACTCACTAACCCCACCTTCGGACGGAAATTGGTCGCCTGATGTTGTACGGACAGTCACAGGTGAAATAAGCGGCAACACACTAACTCTGAATGACGTTCGTGCATTTGAATGGCAGTCGGCTGATACTTTCGAAGAGAAGTGGATTACTAGAGAATACGATCTGTCTCAAATTGAAAGTGTGGACCTCTTCATGTCGTATTGGGGTGGGCCAGAAATGGCGCACCTTATGCTAAGCTTCGGCTTTTCTGATGGCAGGTATTTGACGTGGTCGATCGAAGTACGCCGACAGGTCGGAGAGTCTTTTTCTCCCGTGGCCGACTTTTTCAAAGCGCATCCTATTGTAATGATAGCGGCGGAGGAGCGTGATGTCGTCGGGCTTCGCTCTAATGTTCGAAAAGAGAAAGTACATCTGTTCAGGCTGCGTGGTGAATTAGAAGAGCGTATCAAACTGATCAGCGCCTATGTAGAAGCTGCAAATGAAATCGCCGAGCGACCCCGCTGGTTCAACTCAGTTTTCACCAATTGCTCCCGATCAGCAATTTTAATCGCACGACATGTTGGCATTAGCGTTCCTGTCGACTATCGCGTTGTAATTAATGGCTATTTTCCTGACTACCTGTACGAGCAAGGACTGACCAATACTGAGATTGATATTCAGCAGTTGTATAGTCTTGGAGATATCACAGCTAACGCACTAGCAAACGGACTAGACGAGGGTTACTCGGCAGCAATCCGCAAAGATGTTCCGGTTCCTTAGCCCTTTGTCTTGGATAAGTCATTTTATCTTTGAGACAGTTACTGAATGGTGCTGCTAGAGCAGAATTGATTTTTCGGCCTTTCGGGTGGAAGCCTTGAGATACAGGGAAAATTGCGGCCCGCCTATTTGTCCGATATTTATATTCCACTTATGTGTAATGTGCTCTGGCTACGATGCCTTTGACGGCGATATTCGTGGAAAAAGGGTTTGTGAAGTTGAGCGTCAAAAAGACCATAGATCAGTCGCGGCGGCACTTCGTATTTTCAGGGAGCGTTTTTGTCGCGACTGGGTGCAGTTCCAAAAGGAACTTAGTCGGCCTCAAACCAACAAGAGCTTTATCCAAAGCAGAAATCGATGAAAGAGGTCATAGGATCTTTATTGCTACTGTTCGCGAACCCTCAACGGTGGCGACTGAGTTTTTTTCAGGTCGTCGCGCCAATCGTCTTAACTTTGCGGCTGTAGATGTTGTAATCCCGCCAAACCACAAGACGGGCAATATCGAAAGGCCGAGAGGCAGCTCGCCAGATCCCGATAAGCATTTCGTTATCACGAACCCGCAAATATTTGACAACGATAGCAAGTTTGTAGGCACGGTAGAGAACAGTGTTTTGGCTTTGCCAAAGGGAGAACGTGCCTCTCTGCTATGGATACATGGTTACAACACAAATCTGACTGATGCAGTATTGCGGTTTGCTCAGTTTCTGGAAGACACCGGGTATAGCGGAGTGCCCATCTTATACTCTTGGGCCTCTCAGGCTCGTTTGGGTGCCTACGTCTACGACATCAACAGTGCACTCATTGCACGGGATCAGCTTGAGGAGGTTCCTGGGCTACTCAAAGACAGTCCTGTAGAAACAATAGATATCGTAGCCCACTCGATGGGTAACCTTGTTGCCATGGAAGCCGCTCGCGGCATAGCAAATCGCGGGCTCTTCAATGTCAGCGGTAAACTCAGAAGTGTTATTCTTGCGTCGCCCGACATAGACATAGACTTATTCATTGCTCAGTTATCAGCGATCCCCAAGGACAAACGGAGGTTCTATGTGCTGACATCCGAAAATGACCAAGCTCTTGCGGTTTCAAGCTTGATTGCAAGAAACCCGCGAGTGGGACAGCTAGATGCAACACTAATTTCCGAGCTAGGTTTGAACGTGATCGACCTGTCCCAGGTACAAGACACGACCTCTGTTCACCATTCAAAGTTTGCTGACGCTCCCGAGGTTGTTCGGCTGATAGGGGACAGAATACTAGCAGGCGATAAAGGCGCTAAGGTTTCAGGTCGTGCTGAAGCCGTGGTTATTACCGCCAGTGGTACCATCGCTGTCGTTGACGAGGCGATATCCAACTGAATTTGGGAGCATGACGCGCTTTCGGCCGGCTAGATCCACCGATCTCTATTCTTGGGCTGCGAGTATTGTGCCACAAAACATGTTAGTGTCGGCCAAGTGTTTCTTCAGGCAGACATCCGAACACCCGTTTGTATTGTTGAGCAAAATGACCTTGATGAAAAAAACCGTTTTCAATCGCAACACCTTTGATTTGGACTTCCCCAACACTGGAAGCACTAAGTGTTTTGTGGACTTTGTTCAGGCGTATGCGTCGTAACCAGGTTGCGGGGGATATGCCGATGCAATCTCGAAACGCGTAGTGTAAAGTCCGAAGGCTTACTCCGATTTCACTGCATAACTCGACCAGACCCACGGAGCAGACATCGTCCGAATAGGCGATATCGCATGCGCGACTAACGATTGCCGCGGAGCGGCACGATTGTGGGGAAGCAGATTTCGAAGCCTGCGAGCTAATCAACTCCCACAAGAATAACTTTGTAAACTGGTCAAGCAGGTGTTCGATCTCAAATTCATTTTCTTGTTTCGAACGATGCAACAAATCTTGAGCCGCGAGTCCCAGTCTTTTGCTCGCCTGTTGAGTTAGACTACTGACTGGAGGTATGTCTTCAAAGTCGAGCTCATCCCCAGTGAGTTTAAGCGCCAGAGACCGCGCTTCCGAAAAGGGAACGGCCAGATTTACCCCATCCCAGTTTGTACTGCCAATTAGCTCGGCTTCTCGACTGGGAGGTTGAACAACAATCGAACCTGTTTTGATTTTTTCACCAAAAAGAACTGCGGGTTCAGCTTGTTCCAAAACGAGCGCTGCCGAGAAACAATCGGGCATACCTGTGCCGCGGTACACTATTTTTCGATTCCATTTCTCCCGAGCAATCTGTTTTTGACCAACTTGAAGTAAGTCAAGACTGCTCTCCAAAGGACCGGCAGTCATTTGGTAGTACTCTTGATCCCAACCGACGGAGGCCTCCTGCAACTGCCCGACGTCAGACGTGGTTGTGAATGTCCGTTCAACCGACAAGTTTTTGTATAGTTCTTTGTCCCCCATCTATTCCGAATATCACATTCAGAAAATATGACAAAACAATATTTCTTTGACACGTAACAGTCAGTTATTGAGGCAAATTCTTTGGTCTGTGACACGTATTTTGCACTTTTGGGATGTCGAAATTCCCCCCAATGATCGCCTTTCAATGCAAGCATGTTTTCCTAAAAACGGGGCTTGGTAGGCGGACCGAATGCAAATTGGCGAGGGAAGATTGCGGCGTGTGCTCGGTGTCTTAGCAATATTGGCGGCTAAGGTTACTCTTTTCAGTAGCCAAGTTTATGCACAAGACAGCGCAGACGCTGCGGCGCAGGCCAATAACCCTCTGGCAAATTTCACGGCTTTCAACTTGCAGAACTATTATGTCGATGAGTTGACTGGCCCTAGCGAAAACGATGCAAATTCGTTCATTCTTCGCTACGCCCAACCGGTCCAGCTAGGGGAAACAAACTGGCTGATCCGCGCGTCTTTGCCGTTCAACAGCTTTCCTGTCGGCGATGGTGGGTCAACGGTAGATGGGGTGGGGGATTTTGACATCTTCGCCGCCTATCAGATCGACTTACAAAAACCGGGAGTAAGCTTTGCAATTGGCCCTTCTATTGTGGCTCCAACCGCCTCTGATGACCGTTTGGGCAGCGACCAATGGCAGTTGGGTTTGGCTAATGTCTACTTCAACGCAAAATCGGCACTTTGGCAGTATGGGTACTTGCTAATTTGGCGAAGCGGCGTGGGTAGCACGAACGACCGGGAACGCGTAAACACCGCCGCATTGCAACCTATTCTGTTCCGCCAACTTGGCGACGGCTGGTACACAGGCGGGGCTCCAATTTGGACAGCAAATCTGGAAAACGGTGATTATTCTGTACCGTTAGGCCTCCGGGTCGGAAAGGTCTGGGTAAACGGAAAAACTGTATTCAACGTGTTCGTTGAACCTCAATGGTCAGTTGCCGATAGCGGGCCAGGACAACCAAAACGACAAGTGTTTTTTGCACTAAATATGCAGTTCCAATGATCGAAACGAGCGTCTGACAAAAGGACTTACTACAACGCAAAAAAGAGAGGGCCCAAGTGAAAAGCCTTAGAATCCGCCTCCCTGTTCCGTCGGGTGTTCAGGAAAGTTCTTCTGCGCCGACCAAAAAATGAGACTGCTGACACTAGTTGCGTAGCTGCCTGTTAGATGACCGATTCGGTAGGGCGTTCACTAAAAGCACTTTTTATTCAAAGGTTTGAATGAGTGTTTTGTGTAGAAAAGTTAAGCGCCTACGATGAAGTCTGAGTAACGAACGGAAAGCCAAACAGCGCGGTCATCCAACCTGTCCAATTCAGTGAGAGTAAAACAAATGGAAAAAACTTGCTTTAAACAACACGCCAAGTTTTGGATGACGATTTGTTTTGTAGGTGCACTTGCAGGGTGCTTTGAAGAGGATAGTGCCGAAGCGACAGAAAAACCTGCTCGACCGGTTTTGTCGATGATCGTGGGTGACACAGAAAGGTTTCGGACTGACAGCTATCCTGGTCGAGCCGAAGCTGTACGGGAAGTGAACCTGTCTTTCGAAGTATCGGGGCGAATGATTACCAGACCGGTCGATGTGGGATCGACTGTCAGATCAGGGGAAATTCTCGGTTCTTTGGACCCGGAGCCTTATGTAGCTCGGATTCGCACAATTGAAGGGGAACAAGCTTCTCTTCAAGCGGCATTGTCCAACGCAACCACAGAATTGGAGCGCAGAGAAAAACTGCTCGAAAATGATTTTGTTTCTCAGGCCAACGTTGACGACCAAATTATGGTTGTCGATGCAGCCAAGGCAAAAATTGAAGCGACTGAAGGTTTGCTGGACGCTGCTCGTCTCAACCTAAACTATACGGAACTGAAAGCACCTTTCGATGGGATTGTGTCGGAGGTTTTTGCGGACAACTTTCAGAACGTTGTCGCGAAACAACCGGTAATGCGCATCCTGGATACTTCCCAGATCGAAATGGAAATCGGCGTTCCAGAAGCTCTGATAGGGCTGGCTCCTTTCGTGGAAGAAATCAGCGTTACTTTTTCAAGCCTACCGAATTTAGAAGTTCCTGCAGAAATTTCCAGGATAGGTTCTGAGGCGTCGCTCAGCACTCGTACGTATCCAGTTACGATTGTAATGGATCAACCTGACGAAGCCAAAATCCAACCCGGGATGGCCGGTAAAGCGACTGCTCGTGTACGACTGCCCGAGAACTGGGCGAAGACCGGTGTTGAGATTCCCAGCGCAGCTGTGTTTTCGCCTGACGGGGAAAACGCGGGAAACACTTTCGTTTGGCTTATTGATGAAGCGTCAAACACAGTTTCTCCAAAATCTGTTGAAGTAATTTCTATCGGGGGGAGGGGATTAGTTGTTCAAGGGCTTGATGCGGGGGATCGTATCGTCACTGCAGGTGTCAATGTCATAACCGAGGGCCAAAAGGTCCGGGTCGAAGCGCCTTAAATTCTGGAGGCAGCCATGTCACTTCCGCAGATATCCATTGAGAACCGAGTTGTAACGTATTTTACGCTGTTCCTTATCTTGGTCATCGGAACTTTTAGTTATTTCCGTCTTGGCCAACTCGAAGATCCCGATTTTACAGTCAAAACCGCGATCGTGATTACTCAATATCCTGGTGCAAGCCCTGAAGAAGTTGAGCTAGAGGTTACTGACCTCATAGAATCTGCGATTCAAGAACTCCCGGAACTTCGTTTTCTTACGTCTTACTCAAAAGCTGGACTTTCAATTGTAAAGGTCGAAATCAAACAGGAGTATTGGGCGGACCGCTTGCCCCAAGTTTGGGACAAGATGCGTAGCAAGGTTCGGGATGTCCATGGTCAGCTTCCGCCAGGAGCCATGACCCCAAACGTTATCGACGACTTCAGTTTTGTGTATGGGTTCGTTCTTGCGATAACGGGCGACGGTTTCTCCTACGCGCAACTGGAAGAATACGTAAAGGCGATCCGCAAAGAGCTGGCGCTTGTTCAAGGAGTTGCACGTGTCGAAACTTGGGGAGTGCAGCCAAAGGTTATTTACCTTGATGCTTCGGAACAAAAGCTTCTGGATCTCGGGGTAACGACGGAAGACTTTGTTGCAACGCTGGCACTGCAGAACCAGGTCGTTAATGCGGGGCAACTAGAGCTTGGCGATATGCGCCTTCGAATTGCGCCGACTGGAGAATTTAAAAGCCCGGAAGATATCGGGAACTTACGAGTCCGTACAAGCTTGCTGGACAAAGCTCTGGATATTCCCGCGGATTTTGCTGATGAGGCAACTCGCCCCAGAGACCGCAGTGCTGAAACAATCGCAATCAAGGACGTTGTAGATGTCAGACAAGGTTACCTGGAACCACCCATCAATGTCATGCGATTCAATGGCCAATCCGCAATTGGGATATCAATAGCCAATGTGACTGGCGGCAATATTGTAGACACGGGACGAAATTTGGATGCGGCTTTGGCCATTGTCGAGTCCAACCTTCCCTTGGGAATTGAAATGCACAAAATCGCTTGGCAGAGCGATCTCGTGACGGAAGCCATAAACGCCTTCATGATAAACTTGGGCGAAGCGGTTCTTATCGTCCTACTCGTTGTTGCTCTGGCCATGGGTTGGCGTATGGGGCTGGTAATAGGCGGTGCGCTTATCCTGACGATCCTCGGCACCTTCATTGTAATGTCTATACTGCAAATTGATCTTCAAAGGGTTTCTCTAGGTGCGCTGGTTATTGCTCTGGGAATGATGGTCGATAACGCCATTGTAGTTGCAGATGGTATGGCTGTCCGTTTGAAGAAAGGAATGGATCGCAAGGCGGCTGCCATTGAAGCCGCTGCCCAACCGAGTTGGGCTCTTCTGGGCGCGACAGTTATCGCAATGATGGCTTTCTACCCAATCTTCGCAGCAACCGCAGATGCAGGCGAGTATGCCGGTTCACTATTTGTGGTGGTAGGGGTTTCGCTGCTGCTAAGTTGGCTTATTGCCATGACAATCACGCCATTGATGTGTGTTGATCTTATCAAGATCTCGGAAGCTGACCGAGACTCATCACGAGATCCATATGCAGGCGTTGTTTTCACGATGTTCCGCGCGGTCTTGTCTACATGCATCAGAGTGCGCTGGCTTACCGTAATTGTTATGCTGGCAGTGTTCGGATCCGCGCTTTACGGGTTCCAGTTCGTAGATCGACTCTTCTTCACTGATGCGACGCGGCAGCAGTTTATGGTCGATATCTGGGCACCTGAAGGTACGCGCATTCAACAAACTTCGGCTCTGGCAAAAAGGGTGGAAGATCACCTCGAGGGAGATGAGCGTGTTTCCGGAGTTTCCACGTTTGTAGGTTCCGGAGGCCCCAGATTCTATCTTCCCGTTGATCCAGAATTTCCCTACGAAAGCTACGCACAAGTCATTATTAACACGACCGATCTAGACAGTGTTTATAGCCTTGTCGAAGAACTAGAGCCTTGGGTTGTGGACAACCTGCCTGAGGCAATGGTCCGAGTTCGAAAGTTCACAGCAGGTCCCGGTTTTACCTGGCCGTTCGAGGCAAGGTTCTCGGGTCCGGCAAATGCAAACCCGGAAGTGTTGAGGGATCTTGCGCGGCAGGGGGTGGAGATACTTCAAAAGTCGCCCTACGCAAAGGACATCCGGACCGACATGCGCAATCGAGTTCCAAAGATTGTTCCTGAGTTTGATCAGGTTACGGGTGTTTGGACCGCAACTTCTCGCGCTGATATCGCGAATGCGTCTCGCGCGGCATTTGACGGTTTGCCCGTCGGACTCTATCGCCAAAACGAAGATCTCTTGCCAATTATTGTTCGACGTGTCGACGATGAAAGGCAACGAACTGCCGAAGACTTTGAGCTTTTGCAGGTCGTTCCAGCCCTGTCTGTAAAGAACTTGCCGCTCTCTGCGGTAACAGAAGACATCAAAGTTGTGCTGGAAGACCCAATTATTGTGCGCTGGAATCGCAAGCGCGCTGTAACTATTCAGGCCAGCCCTGACGAAGTTACATTTCCAACGTTGTTCGAAAGTGTACGTGAGGAGTTCGAGGCTATACCCTTGCCTCCCGGTTATCAGTTGGAATGGCGAGGAGAATACTTCGGGACAGTGGACAGTCAAACTTCGCTTCAGCCCGGTGCGGCGCCCGCTATCATAATTATCGTGTTTTTGATTGTGGTGCTCTTCAACGCTATTCGACCAGTTTTTGTGATCTTCTCGGTCGTCCCGCTAGCTATAATCGGTATTACCGTTGGTTTGCTAACATTCCTGCAACCCTTTTCTTTCATGGCGTTGCTTGGGGCCATGAGCCTCATCGGGTTGATGATAAAAAATGCGATTGTGTTGTTAGACGAAATCAATCTGAATAAATCGCAAGGTATGGAACAGTATGACTCGGTAATGAATGCTGCTGTTTCTCGACTAAGCCCCGTTTTGCTTGGCGCAGGTACAACGATTCTCGGTGTTCTTCCATTGATGCAGGATATCTTCTGGGTCGCCATGGCAACGACGATGGCCGTCGGATTGGCCTTTGGGACGGTGTTCACGATGATAATGATTCCGGTCTTCTACTCGATTTACTATCGTGTGAAGGAGCCAGCAACGTAACTAATTGGGGTTATCTTTCCAGCCGGTAAAGTAACCAAAGGCGAGAACAACGATACCCTCTACAGCGGGGCAGAGATGACTATCGATTTCTTTCAGCTTTTCTCAGCCAACTCGGTGTTGGTCGTTTTTACGATCATTGCCATCGGTTACGTGATAGGCAACGTCAAAATTGGTCAATTCGAGATAGGGATTACCGGCGGTGTTTTGTTGTGCGCTTTGGTTTTCGGTCATTTTGGATTTCAAATTGATCCGATCGTCCAATCAATCGGGTTTACTTTGTTCATCTACTCGGTTGGATGGCAAGCGGGTCCGCAAATTATAAACGTGTTGCGCCAAGATGGCCTCAGCTATTTGACCATCGCACTATTTATGTCACTGGGCTCTTTTGCATTAGTGGTTGGACTGGCGCTTGTGGTCGACTTGGAAAACGCGCTTGCCGCTGGTTTGATGGCAGGGGCATTGACGAGTACTCCTACACTTGTAGGGGCGCAGAACGCTGTAGAAGCCGGGTTGGTTCCAATTCCGGCCGGTTCAACTTCTGAGGCGATAATCGAAAGCATCAGTGTAGGATACGCGATTACATATATCTTTGGTACCGTGGGTCTTTTGCTGCTTGTTAAGCTTTTACCAAGCCTGCTTAAAATTGATCTGGTTGAAAAGGCGCAAGATTTTGCGAAGGAACGCGGCTTTGTTGCTGAGGATTCAGCAAAGGAGGCCGAGCGCCCAATTTTACGGGCTTACGAGGTTCCATCTATCGATTACGAAAAGAAAACCGTAGCTCAAGCATCATCCGATTTTTTGTCTCAATATCAAGACTATGGCGCCATCTATAAGTTAAAGCGCGGCAACGACATAATCGACGTGTCGCCAGACACAACTCTTGAGCCTGGTGACAAACTCGCATTTTTTTGCTCGCCGAAACTACATGAGAAAATTCGGGAGGAAATGAAGCTCGGCCGCGAAGTGCTAGACGAAGACTTGGTAGACGCTGTGGTCGACGTTGTTGAAGTGGTTGTCAATTCCAGCTTCGCAGTCGGTCAAACGATCGGGCAGCTTGCAATCCAACAAGAGCATGGGTGCCGACTGACGCGATTGACACGCTCGCAAATAGAAATGCCGCTGTCACCTTCGACAAGGGTCCAACGTGGCGACGTGATGTATTTGACCGGCGAGCGTGCCGCTTTGCAGCAGTTAGTTTCGATATTGGGGGTAGAAGAGCGGGCCGCAGTGGAAACCGACTTGTTGACATTTGCAGCCGGAATAGTCGTAGGGCTGTTTATTGGTCAGATAACAGTAAGAATTGGTGGAATTGACGTAGGAATAGGTAATGCCGGCGGTCTACTTGTTTCAGGGATCGCAGTTGGCTTTCTCAGGGCCAACCGCCCAACGTTTGGTCGTATGCCAGCTGCGGCGCGCTTTATTCTTATGGAGCTAGGGTTGCTGTTTTTTATGGTTGGCGTTGGCCTAAATGCCGGCGGTGGCATAATCGAAGCTCTTGGTGCAGTCGGGCCGAAACTATTTCTTTGTGGTGTTGTCGTGACGTGCATCCCACTATTGGCTGGATATGCATTTGGGCGGATTGTTCTGAACATGAATCCAGCCTTACTTTTAGGGGCTCTCACTGGTGCAATGACAAGCACACCAGCTCTCGGGATTGTTCAACAAGCGGCGAAGAGTTCCGTTCCATCCCTTGGCTATGCAGGAACTTACGCGCTTGCCAATGTACTTTTAACGGCTCTTGGAACACTAATCATGCTGCTTTGATAGTTATTCGAGCTACTTGGTGTGAGTCCCATATAGGCTGACAAGTCTCGCGATTAGTATTGCTTGGAAAAGAACTCCTACAACCGCTTCTAAGATTGACCAGATTTGAACAACCGCGTTGTTGGAGGTTATGTCTCCATAACCGAGGGTTGTGAGTGTCATAAAGCTTAAATATATGTAACTACTCCACTTTTCAGATCCGTTAGGCTCTCCAAAATCTAGAGCATGTGGCAAAACAGTATGTATTATTGAAAAAATCAGTGCCCAAGCAATGCCGATCAATAGATAGCAGGACACAGCATCGGTAATGACTTTCAGGTTAATATAATCGGCTGCAATAATGGCTTTCATCAAACTGATGAACGCAAGTACCAACAATAATAGGGACAAAATATACCCTAATATGAACCAAGCGTCTCCGAAATCTAATGCGCCAGTTAAACGAACGAGTAGAGTTGCCAAAGCTGCCGCAATTGCTGCCAATTGTACTGTGGGACGAACTGCCAAAGAAAGAACCGCGCTCATTAGCACTAGGCAAAAAATCACATCCAGAACTCTTTGCCCAAGGACAAAACTCTCCAGCAGTGGAGACATCACGATCATGAGTAGCAACGAGGCTAACAACAAGTAAGAGTTATGCTGCATAAGCATGCTGTTTCAATTTATGGCCCAGTCATTGAGACGCGGTTGGTCTTTCATACTATATTGTTGGGAAGATTTCGGTGTCATCGCGTTAGTCTCAGCGCACCTCTGTGATGCTAAAACAGTTTTGTTCGACTATGTGCCGCTATCCCGTGCGAAAGAAACCACAGGATGAACGTGCGTGAGCCGCGTTCCTTTTTGAGTTTTAGCTAAACACCTATTTTGGCGTATACCAAATGGGGGAAGTGTAAGCGCGGTCCTGCAATTGCATCCGAGTGCCTTCCGGCATTTGGACATTGAAGAACTTCGCGTCGTAAGCTGTCCACCGAGGCGTCGGAATTTCTATCACACGAACATAGTAAAATGCGCGCTTTTCTGGATCAAATTCCGGGTCAATCCAGTAACCGGTTAATAACGGCTCACCTATCGTGTTGGTGTAAGAGGCATCCGCTACATTGACAGTGTTGCCGACATCTCCATCACAGGCGTGATCGACGACTGCCCGATCACCGCAGGCTACGTCAAAGATTTTCTCTGAAGTCGTGCCGTCGTCGTTCAACCAGCCTTTCACGATCTGAATGCGATCAAGATTGGCACCGTCGGGATCACGCAGAGCACGGATCATCAGTGTCGGAGAGCTGCCACTTGGCGCGTCGGTCAGGTCGCCACCCATCGGCACCCCGCGGGCATAGCCGGTACGGGCAAAGTCAGGGCGCGAAACCTCTTCAGCGTAGAAATCCCAGCCCGCGAAAACTCGAACAGAAAGGCGCGTTCCGGAAGTTGCATAAGTTTCCTTCCGAGCCATAGCGTCCCAGATTGACTCGCGGGTATTTTCCCTTGCCCAAACAGCTGCAAGACCCGAAGCACCGACGTCGGCTTCCATGATAGACAGTGCGGGGTCGTCGGCTGCAACAAGCGGGTGGAAAGCACGGTCAGGAGCGGGCTCTACGAATGAAGCCTTTGAAAAATTGTTCTCTTCGCGCGAAGTGGGCAGGGCAGTATGATTGTCTGTTGAACCGATCATTCCGAATTTGAAGGGGTTAACGCCAAGGTTTGCCTCTGCCATAAGGCCGGTCTTCAAGGCCTCGCGAGCGTATTCAGCAGGGAGCATTTCAGGCGTCTTTGCGCCCTGACCGTTTAGATTACCAGCGTCGATCGTCTCAAAGTCGGCGAACGCATCGTCTGGGGACAAAAGCGGGTGGGCCTCACCATCACCTTTTTGTTGGGTAACTTCCGCCAAAGGCTCCCAACGAATGCGCTTGGCCGCGTAGTTCGCGTCGATTGTTTCCCCTGACAGATTTGACCCGTCAATGGTCTCTAATGCGAACATAAGCCCATTCGACAAATTACCGTTGTGCGGGATCGCAAGGACCTGACCACCGGTTTTCTCTTCATAAGCCGCCATGTAGTCCCATAAATCTTCGGGATCGGTGGAGTCGTATTGCGAAAATGGGAACACTTGGGAAGTGCGATCTTTGCCATCACGGAAGATCACAACGCGATGCATGTTGTTGCCGCCGGGGTGAGACGTCCATTCGAAGCCATGAAATGTGGTGAATGTTCCAGGCTGGTAGTATTCGTCAGCGTTGGTTGTTGCACTATCCCATGCCGTTGCGAGCAGTTTTGGCTCGTTGATCAAGTCGGTATCATTAGCGCGCAGCCACTCAAGAAATGCGTCATATCCGTTGCCGGATTTAACCATATCATGCCAGCGTTTACCGGTCTCGTTGGCCAGAATTAGCGGGTCCGAGCGACGGATAAAATCTGCGAGGCCGAGGTTTTCGGCATGATCGGCCATCACTACAAAGTCGAGAGGGCGGATCAGTTTTACCCTCCAACCGAGCGCGCTTGTCACCTCTTCGCCACGTGATACGCGATACCCGGCATCCTGATCCAACACTCCGCCTGCCATACCTGAATCTGCAGACCACGAGGAGTGCAAGTGCGTATCACCGAAAAGAACACGGTTAGGAAAATGGTCGTCGACATAAGGTGAGTATTCAGCCTTTGGCTCATCGACTAAATCAGCGGGTGGCAAGAGGTCTTGCGCAGGGGCTGAGGTCGTCGCGGCGACCAGCGTTGTGATTGAAATTGCGGTGGCAAAACTGAGCTTCATTTAGGGCCTCCATTTCCACGTTTTCGAGCGAAGGTTTTGTTAGGACCTTAGGGACGCTGGTCGCTCGCAAGTTATGGTTTCCTCTTAAGGGTCCAATTCAACTTCGACTTTCTTCAAAACTCCTGGGAAGTCGAATGGCACATGATAGTCTTCGCTCACTGGTTCTCCTGCGTCGGAGCCAATATCGAAGGTCTCGTCGAGAGATATCCGGTAGCCCATTGTCCGTTCGACCCGGCCCTCACCCACAAGTGTATCGTCTACAAAGAGTTTTCCTGTCCCGCCAAGGCCGACACCTCCACCGTCGTATTCGAACTCGTAGCGAATAATATGCTCGCCCGGCGTAAGGACATCTCCCACTATGTTGTACCGCTCAAGGTTGGCGACATTGTAGGTGTAGATTGGCTTTCCTCCCAACACATAGAGCGCCCATCCTCCAAATCGTCCACCTTGTGTGACGAGCATTCCGTCAGTCTCACCCTCGCCAATTTCAACATGCGCGGTGATCGTATGTGACTTGTTCTTGAAGTCGGGTGCAGTGCCTTCCGGGATACGTCGCATGTTGTCGAAATATGTGAACTTCGAACGACCTTGCGTCAGGCTTGGACGGAGCGCTACGTCCAGCCTGTCGACCTTGTCGTTGTCGATTGGAAGGACATTGTATTTGGCGGCTTCACCATAGAATAAGATCTGCAACTCGGCCAATTTCTCGGGGTTTTCGTTAGCTAAGTTGTTGGCCTGCGAGAAGTCCTCTTGGACATTATAAAGTTCCCACATCCAATCATTGATCACGTCGCTTTTCTGGGTGACGCTAATCCAGGGAGCTTCCGGCGGGGTAGTGGTGGCTACCCACCCGTCGCTGTAAATCGCGCGATTGCCCATCATCTCAAAATACTGGGTACGACGAGTTGAAGGGGCGTCGGCATTGTCGAAAGCGTAAACCATACTGGTGCCTTCTATTTCAGATTGCGCGACGCCGTTTATTGATGTCGGCGCTGGGATCCCTACCGCTTCAAGGATTGTCGGCATGATGTCGATTACATGGTGGAACTGACTTCGCACTTCGCCTCTGGCTTCTATCCCCGCTGGCCAGCGAATGATCATACCGTTGCGTGTGCCCCCGAAATGGCTGGCAATTTGTTTGGTCCATTGGAATGGTGTGTTCATGGCGTGCGCCCAAGCTGAAGGGAAGTGACCAAAGGTATTTGGCCCTCCCAGCTCATGCATTCTCGCGTATGTATCTTCAAAGGGTACGGCGATGTTGTTGAAGAAAGTCATTTCATTCAGCAGGCCATCCGGACTGCCTTCGGCGCTCGCTCCGTTGTCGCCCATCAAGTAGATAATGAGGGTGTTATCCAACTCACCCGTCTCCTCAACGGCGTCGATAATGCGGTTGATTTGATGGTCCATATGGGCAAGAGCGCCGGCGTAGACCTCCATCATTCGTGCGTAGAGTTCTTTTTGTTGGTCGTTCAGTGAATCCCAAGCACGCAGTTGCTCAGGTCTCGGAGTTAGAAGGGTATCTTCAGGGATTATTCCCAGTTCTTTCTGCCTGGCGAACGACTCTTCACGGACCTTGTCCCAACCTTGATCGAATTGTCCTTTGAATTTTTCGATCCATTCCTTTGGAGCGTGGTGTGGGGCATGCGAGGTGCCGGGCGCATAGTAAACGAAAAACGGTTTGTCCGGCGCAAGTGCATGTTGTTCGCGAATATAGTTGATAGCCCGATCCGCCATGTCTACGTCTAGGTGATAGTCTTCGGTGTTGGGCGGTTCGATCGGTTTGGTTCCATCGAAAATAGCAGGGGTGAACTGGCTCGTATCGCCACCAATGAAACCGAAGAATTGTTCAAAGCCCAAGCCGGTCGGCCACAGATCAAAAGGTCCGACTTGGCTCGACTGCCAATCAGGAACATTGTGGTTCTTGCCGTACCATGCGGTATTGTAGCCGTTTCCCTTGAGAATTTCTGCAATAGTTCCGTTTTCCTTAGGCATGAGGGAGTTGTAGCCTGGGAAGCCGGTGCCGATTTCCATTATTACACCGGTCGCGTTCGAATGGTGATTGCGCCCCGATATCAACGCAGCCCGGGTTGGCGAACATAGTGCGGTTGTATGCATCTGGATGAAACGTAGTCCGTCTTCGGCTAGTCGATCATACGCTGCTGTTGGGACAGGTCCGCCAAATGCTGTGGGTGCCCCGAACCCAACGTCATCGGGCATAATTAGAAGAATGTTGGGCGCACCTTCCGGGGCGACGACTTGCCTCGGAAAGTCCAGACTGGAATCGCCAGTTCTTAGGCCGATATGACCGTTGAATTTAGTTAAAGGGATCGGCAAAACTGAGCGGTCCCAGTCATCCTGCGACATAGATGGCGTTGCACATAAAGACAGCATGCTCGCCAAAATTACACCTTGTGCTGCACCCAAGTTCGGCAACCTCATGTGTTTTCCCTTCTGATTTAATTGCTCAAACGGTCTTCTCAGGTGACCGTTCATATCGAATGAATGTTGGTAGCCGGCGATCTGCCTTCGTTTCAGGTGCCAAGAACTCTACGGTTGGGTATTGGTCTCTTTGCACGCTGTGCCGGTGTTTATTTGGCAGCTTTGACCGTCATCACTGTCACAGTTGAACTGAAATTCACTGCTAGAGTTGCTCGAAACTTTAGCAATGTTAGCAAATGGAACTTGAGCGCTTTGATTAACAGGCTACTCAGGGTTTAGATTGCTTCGGGTAACGACGCCAAACTACTCTAAGGTTAGGCAATCCGATGCTGAACGCCGCACGACACCTTGCTCCTCTCGTACCGTCGCATCTTTGGCTAGGTCAAAACATGTGCACAATTGGGTGAATTATTTGTCGTGCCTGTTGATTTTGCACGTTATTTTAACATCCCAAAAGTGCAAACCTACGCTTTGGTGGAGGTTTGGGCGACCCTTTATTGGTCGACTCGTCCGTCTTCTTTTAGTGAACCAAACTCTTCAACTTATCCTCATGAAGTTAAGAACTGCGCAAAGTTGTATCGTTAGAAAGTCAACTTCGCGGACGTTCGGCAAAGGCCAAATCCTGCTCCCGCAACCAACTTAAGCCAACAGAGTCTCGAACAAGCCGCCTCAGGGCGGTGTTTGTATTTGGACAAACACAATCATTGCTGCCAGGGCACCCTCCAGTTCGATCTACACGCCATAGAAACGGCGACACTAGCGCGCTGACCCTGTCCGCCTTTCTTGTAGATTGATGCGAATGTGGCGCGGTATTAAGTAAGTTACTTCTGGCTGAGCAGAGTTGAGTACGATTCGGCCTCATTGCATCTCCCCTTATGCTCATTGATCCTTGTCAAGATTTGAGCGGGCAAGAAGTGCTACACTCAATGATAACTCAGGGGGGGATTCATGGAAGAGTTAATTGAAATCGGTAGATCCTTCGTCCAGGCCATGCGTGAGCGCAGGGGCCTTGGAAGTGTTGATGAAATGTATGCCGAAAACGCACAGTCGATAGAGGCAGTCGTGCCTCCGGCTCGACAATTCCGCGTTTCAAAGGGGCGAGAAGCCATCAAGGGAAAAAGAGAGGATTGGTTGGCCTCGCACGAAATCCAGGAACTCGTCGTGGATGGTCCCTACGTCCACCCACCCAACCGCTTTGGAGTGCGTTTCAGGGCTGAAGTGATTCAGAAGTCTACGGGTGAGCGCATTTCGCTGCGCGAGATCGCTTTGTATTCGGTGGCGGACGGCAAGATTGTGCTGGAAGAGTTCTTCATGCTGCCGAAGTAAGTAGAGCGACTGACAACATCTTCTATTTGTTGGTTTAATCAGTGCGCACGGCGCTTGGGCGAAGTGAAATTCCGGACGGAGGTCGGGAATGCGACACAGAACAGTGACATATTATGTAGGAGTTGATGCTGACGACGCGTCGATTTTGGAATGCGCTAAAACTGCCCGCATCCAGAACGGCCACTTGATTTGTGTATTGATTGCGGCTTTACCCAACCTGCCTTATCTAAACTATGGATCAAACAGGTTCGTTGAGGCGGGTCTCCCTTCAAACTGGTTGGATGTTCTAGACGAAAAAAATGCCGCCTTGAAGTCCCGCGCCACCGAAGTTGAAGCGCTTCTGGCCGCGCAGGGTGTATCGGCAAATGTAAACGCCTTTATTGGATCTGGAACTGACTTACAGCATCTTGTGGCAGGCCAAGCCAAATGCTGTGATATCGCCTTTCTTGACGCTGAGTTGCGAAAAGATCCCGATTTGTTTCATAAGGTCGCGTACGGAGTATTGTTCCATTCGCCAGTCGCCATGATGATAAATGGAGATCCGTTTGCCCAACGCGACTGCATTTTCTTAGCATGGAATGATAGCCTGCCTGCGTCTAGGGCTGCGCATTTAGCTTTACCTTTTTTTCTGGCGGCCAAGGAAGTTGTGGTTGGGTGTTTCGATTTGCGGTCGTCTGATGACGTAGAAGGCGAAGAACCCGGAACCGACGTTGCTGGATGGCTCCGTCATCACGGTTGCAAAGTGACCGTGTCGCAGTTTCCGTGTGGTGGGGACTCGATCGAACGCTGCATTCAGGATAGCGCAACAGAATTGGGAGCCGACCTCGTTGTTATGGGCGCGTATGGGCATTCCCATCTGCGTGAGTCACTCTTTGGTGGAACGACGCAAGCTATGTTGGAGCAGACAGGGTTGCCAGTGCTATTAGGACACTGATGAAGCGAACAGGCGACAGTGATTTTCTGACAAATACGAGAGCAGCCAGCTGTTGTTAGGATATCGCTTGAGATTGATGCTGATTGGACCGGCCGTTTCCGACAAGGAAATCTACCACAATAGACGTTAATTCGTCCCAATCAGTGAACTCCCGTGCACCATCTCGTGGATCGATTTTTCGACCCAGCAAGACAACGTGCTTTAGGATCTCCCTCTCAAAATATCCGTAGCTTTCGGGCCTCACCGCGCCTGCGACCAACGCTGTTGCATCTGGTTCAAAACCTGTTCGCATTAGCATTTCGTTGAGATAGTCTTGCGCTTCTTCTCGACCTGACGCGAAAGCAGCTTTTAGACCGACGGAAAGCACGAGAGACTTTCGTTCCATTAGGGCATCTCTATTAGAAGCGACAAAAGCCTCGAATGACTCGGGATGCCTACGCTCGTGGACAGGGGCCAGAAGAACGACCTTGACTACATCGTCAAGTGATACGTGGCTGGACATTTCATCGGTATTGATAAGCTTTGCGTTGAATCCGGCATTCTTCGCGACACTGCTGATGAAGCGCGCAATCTTTGCTGTCTGGCCTTCGACTGTAGCGAAGACGATGAGTACGGTCATTCCGATCCTCCCATAAATCGGTCTGAATAGATTTCAAATTATGAATAAGTGGCTTGGTTTGCCCTTGATCTCCATCAAAGGCGTTACTTAGGAGCGTATCGGGAGAGTTGTGGTTCGCTTTTGCTGTCCACGCAGAGCATGTTTTTAAGGAAGTTCGCAACGACCTACATCTCGAAGCAAATCGGCTTTTCTGGGCTGACAATTTTTGAAGCTGGCTATGGCCCAATGGCTTGTTTTGCTACCTTAAGGAAAAGGCCAAAACAGCGACTAGGATTACAAAACTGATGCACCACACCGTGACCTTAGCTTGTTGGCTTGCGGGCAGTTTTCTGAGCAGTCTAGTCATAGTCAAACCTTTCAGACAAAATCCGATGTGACGCGGTGCCCCGAGCGATCAGATGATCTTCGACGGCGTCCATCATGGCCGGGGGGCCGCAGAGAACAAAAAGCCAGCTCTCAAATTGTTCAGATGACAAATTGCGGTCCAACAGGGGACCGTCGATCAAACCTGTTTCGCCGCGCCAATCCTTGGGCGGTTCGGATAGAACAAATACTGTTTCTTCTTTGGACAACTCCCGAGGATAAACAATCTGCTCCTCCACCCGGTTGCCATAGATAAGCTTGAGATCGCGTTGTGTTCCGCTCAACCTTACTTGACGCATAATGCTCAACATCGGCGCGATACCCACACCACCTGCGATCAGAACAATGCCTTTCTCAGGACAGTGGCTGATCGACAAATTTCCGTGTGGGGCATCCAGATAGACCGGGGTTTGCGGAGCGATCTGTCCGAGACCGCATGTGAAATCCCCAAGTTCCTTTATCACAAAGGACACCTCGGGGCCTTCAGCTGGTGCTGAACTAATCGAGAATGGGTTTTCTTGCAGCGAGAAAGCACTGTGGCCGACATTTAGCCAAGCAAACTGCCCTGCTTCGAAAGTTAGTCCGGTGTGACCATCGGGCTTGAGCCGCAACTCCCATTGCTTTGGTGTTAGTCGAGACACAGAAGCAACGCGCCACGGCCTTTTCCTCTGACGCAAAGGGCAAACGAGATAGACATACAGTAAAGTCCCTACTGCAATAGTGGTCAGGGCAAGCCAGAGAAACGTCATTGGCGGATGTCCGCCGTAGCGCCCGGCATAGACCGTGTGGTGCAACAGCAGGCACGCAATCGCCAAGGCTCCCAGCCCGTGCAATAGGCGCCATGTCTCGTACTTGTAATCAAGGGATTTACGGGCAATTGCCGAGGCAACCAGAATGAACAGTAAAAAATATGCGCCGATGCCCGACGCCAGGGCAGAAAAGTCAGTCGAAATCGTAAGTTGGTTTGTTTCATCCCACGGGCGGTGTCCGCCAGATGGCGTACCCTGGTACAGCAGCGGGTGTATTAGCGCAAAGCCAAGCGCTGTGCGCGCCATCATCTGATGCACCCGCATGGTCACATCCATACCCAGACCGGAAGAGATGAATCTGAACCGCCCAGACAGCAAGAACTCAACTAGTATTATTGAAAAAGCAAGCATTCCAAGCCCGGACGCGAGCTCTTGATGAAATGATCGCGGTTGCCATCCCAGAGACCAGGAAAACCCCAAGGGGGCCAAGATCAGCAAAACGTAGGTCAGCGCCAGATAAGGCCATTTCATACGGCTTTGCTCCAAATTTCTAAAGGTAAGCAACCCGGGCTCATTCAGATTAAACGCTAAGCTGACATGGGACTCCGATCAAGGCTACTGAGATTGGTCTGAATTGCAGCATAACAGGGCAAGTGTGTTTGCCGACGGTTCCCGTTTCTGTTCGTCCGGTTGGTACGTGCGATCTGGCTAAAGCTGAGGCTGCATGCTTGCGCAAGATCAAGGTCATTGACCGCCTTTCCTGTCATAATGTTGCGCGCGCGAAATCCGACCAAAGGAGGAGGCTCAAAAAATGCTAGAAGATAAAAAGTCCCCGCAACTTTTCACTGGAACGCATCCGCTCTCCGACAATTTTCGACGTGAAATGGAAACCCTGATGTCGCGGTTTTTTGGGGGAGGATCACCTTTCCTACCAATGGAAACGGCTGCGCAACGCACGGGTTTTCCGTCTCTTGATATGACAGGCGCGATTTCTCCGGCAATCGATATCCAAGAGACGGATTCTGCGATAGTCCTTACGGCTGAATTGCCGGGGCTCGAAGAGGATGATGTAGAAATTGAAATCAAGGATCGCAGGCTAATCCTGCGCGGTCAGAAGAAGATTGCGCATGACGAAACGGGCGATCTGCGTGTCAGCGAAAGAAGCTATGGCAGCTTTTCCAGAGCCATGTCGCTGCCAGATACTGTGGAAGTCGACAAGGTTTCAGCAACATTCGACAAGGGCGTTTTGCGTATTCAAATGCCGAAGACTGAACCTCAGGATCCAAGCCGTAAGATCAAGGTATCGTCGAAATAGACAGACTGTTGGCGCGATACGGTGCTTGCAAATGCCAAAGCAGAGGGCCGATCATGGATCGGCCTTCTTCGGACGGCGGTCTGGTAGATGTGTTGGGTTGAATCCGGTAGACATCGCAGGTGCTTGTTTAAATGTGCTTTTTTGTACATTCGCGTCAAACCATAGGTTTGGTGTTGCGGCGTGATAGAATGCCCCCACGCGTTTGGATAGGGGGCCACAATGCGCAAACCAGAAGTGAGCGACATGACACCCTCAGTGAATGGTGGTGAAGGTGAGGTGCGGGCCTTTCTGGAGAGCCTTACAGGTCCATCGCGCGGAAACGTGAACTGGCTTGTCGACAATGCCCTTACTGTCTCTGTTGGTGATGGCAGGGTGTTAAGCATTCGACCTAAAGATGACCTGCCTCCCCATGACAACGATATTGCCACACTACAGTGGGCTGACGGCGGTTACACAATAGCCGCATCGGTTGGGCGCAATGTATGGGTAAACGGGCAAAAAGCCTCTGCGGCGCCTCTTAGGCATGGTGACATGATCGAGTTCGGCGAAAAGGGCCCCATGTCTCGATACAGATTGTGCGATCACTCATTTCCCGCACACCACACAGTCGAAGATATCCTTAGCGACGCATATGCTTACACCCGAACGAGCCGTCGACCCTTCGCCAAAAAGATGTCTGGTGCCTTGCGCGATAGTGGGCGGCGGCTTGCCTCTCAAACCACGATACTGTTCAGGATCACGGTTCTTGCAACGCTTCTTGTGATCGCGTGGTTTGGGTACCTGCTTTACCAAAACGACCGGCGCTTGGCGGATAGTATCGAACAGGAGTCCCGCAAGATCGAAGCGGTCGCGGTTATGCTTGCCCAGACGCGAGAAGATGCACTTACGCCTGATGACTTGGTTTCGTTGCGTGACGCTTTTGAGAACCAGGTTCTGTCAACCGAGCGGCGTCTTGGAACCTTGGAGCAACGCGCGGGGGCACCCACGCGAGTGATAGCTGCCTCCACTCGATCTGTCGCTTTCCTTCAGGGAGCTTATGGATTGCGCCACGTGGAAAGCGGGAAGATATTACGGCACGTTTTGGGACCGAACGGAGAAAACCTGAAAACCCCGTTTGGTCAGCCTTGGATCGAACCGGACGGGACCGGCGAACCTGCAGAGTTTCAGTTCACCGGAACGGGGTTTTTGATCGCTGGGGTTCCGTTGATGGCGACCAACCGCCATGTCGCTTTGCCCTGGACCTCGGGGAACCGAGAAAAAGCGCTGAGCGACGCTGGTCTTGAGCCAGAGATGTTGAAGCTGCTGGCCTATTTGCCTGATCAGACGGAACCAATTGAGGCGCGGCTGCTTCGGTTCAGCGAAGCGGCAGACTTGGCGATTTTGGAAGTTGAGCCAAGCCGCGTTCAGGAACTTGGAATTCCGTTGGCGGATACCAAGTCGCGCGTAGGTGAAGAGCTTTATCTGTTGGGATACCCAACGGGTTTGAAAGCATTGATCGCGCAGGCTGGTCCGGGCTTTTTAGAGGGATTGGAGGCAGACGGAACGTTGAACTTTTGGTCGATAGCGTCCCGGCTTTCCACACAAAGCAAGATTCATCCGCTAGCAAGCCGGGGGATCGTTGCGCGGACAAGTGAGAGCGCCATCGTTTATGACGCTGAGACCACGACCGGTGGGAGCGGAGGACCAGTATTGAATCGGCGGGGCGAGGTCGTTGCCATCAATGCTGCGATCCTGCCCGAGTTCGGTGGTTCAAACATCGGCGTCCCGGTCTCACATCTCAGAGTTCTGCTGGGAGAGGTGGAAAGCCAGTAATCATTCGCTCGTTCGGAAGCGTGAGTTTTGAACGAAGAACACAGTAGCGAGTGGAACGATCACTGAGATCATGGCCACGCAGATCAGCAGGTATCCAAGTTGACTGTAGTCTGCGTTGGAAGTGACCGCACCGGTTTCTGGATTTGTGACAGCGCGAGTCACAACGAATGTTTGGTTGAGGTATTTGGTGCTGAGGCTGCTGGCCGACAATGCCATGTTGGTAAACGATGCCATCACCGCAAAGAAGGTCGCTTTCAACTGAACAGGGGCATTGCGTGCAATCCAGGCCAACATCGGGACCATGGCAATCTGCCCAAGCGGCGATTCAACAGCTGTATCAAGAATGGCAATGAACCTTGCATCGACAACTCCGCCGGTACGCGCTGCAGTCCATTCATGCACGCCGTAATATAAGGCGAGGTTGGGCAGGGCGAGAACGCCCGCGGCGATCGTTAACATTACCACCACATGTGCAATAGAGCGATTGGCCATAAATGGCCGGAGAACGATCAACCCCAATAATGCCAGAAGCGAAGTTAATAGTGCCAGGATTGCCAGGAACTGTTCATCGAACCCAAGTTCATCGATTTCAAACCAAGTCAGGCCTGGTCCTGGTAGCGGCACGGCACGGAAAACAAAAATGATTGTTGCCGTCCCGATCAGGGCCTTGGCTTGGGCTGGTTCCAGCTCCTTCAGCAGACGCGACATCAGGTACAGAATTACCGTCAAAGAGACTGCAAAAACAGTCTCTTGCGCAAATTCGAAATCTGCGGTCCCCAGCACGATGCTAAGCAAAACGAATGCAAAGCCACCCAGCAAAATGGACCATTTGACTTCTGTGACTTCATCCGGTGTGTGGGGCGGATGACCCCGCCTGGCAAGTTGACGCTGGATCAAGCTGTGAAGAACGACCCCGCTGACCGACAACACCGGGATGGCCAGAGCTATCAGGTACACTTGGCCATAAAGCGCAAGGCGCTCGGATTTTTGCAGACCTTCAGTTCCAGAGAAAATCCAGATGTTCACAGCCGCAACCGCCGCAAACCCGGAAATGATCGAAACTCTGCCCAAGGTTTGCATTGTCGTGTGCTGTGCACGGGTTTCTTCAGGCGTAAACGGGAGGCCGTGCTGGTTAACCCTGGGAACCGCTTCGACCGTCATGGCGTCCGCAACTACGTCTTGAATGGCATAGCCTGAAGGCGCCAGCAGCAGGGCTAGGACATACCAGTCTTCCAGTGGCATGAAATTGGACATCAGGGCAGGCGCGGTCACGAGACCGTACATTGTGAGCAAAGACAACGTGATCAGGGATGCGCCAAACAGGATCAGCAGGGACTTCCAGCGCCAAAACAGGTCCACGACATGACCAAGCGGCATTTTGAGTATCCACGGGATACCAGCCCAAAACGCGAGTCCTGCAACGAAAGAGGCGGATAAATCGAGATAGTCTTTTAGGAAAAAAGCGCCGACGACCGAGGTCAGGCCGGACACGCCGGCCGCGAAATAGACCATCAATGGCGGCAAATAGGACCAACGTAGCTGCTGAACCAGATCCACAAAGGTTCTATGCCACCAGCCCGAGAGTTTTGATCCTATGGAAGTTTGGTCAGTCGTCATATGCCGTGGTAGCTCTTGGAAGCCTTTGGGTCGTTGCATTTAGTTAGAGAAATCCAGATCCGAAAAGCAATGCACTGGTGATCACCCCAAGGATCGGTACCACAAAAGGAACGCGGAAGTGCTTGGTGGCCTCATCCGGCTGCATCTTCAGCAGGATCAGCGAAATGTTGACGAGCACAAAGACGCCCAGAACGATCTGGGATGTGCGCTCTGCCAAAGTACCAATCGGTATAGTTTGGGTCAGCAGAACGATGATCACCACGACCAGCAAAGTAGCAACTACTGGTGTCTGCGTTGCTTTCGGGACAATCGCCAGAACCTTCGGCAGATGGTCACGGTCAGCTAGTCCGTAGATCACCCGCGAGGCCATGATCATCTGGATCAGTACTCCATTGACCGTCGCTACAATCGCGACTGCGGAAAAGCCCTGTTTGATCATCTCGGGCGCGTTTGAAAACACAAGCGTGAGGGGTGCTGCGGATGTCGAAAGAACATCGATCGGAACAACAAGTAGAACCGTCATTGAAGTTCCCAGATACAACACGGTTGCCAGAACGAGCGTTAGCAAAATCGCTTTTGGGATGGTGTGCACTGGGTCTTTCACCTCTTCCGCGACATTGGCCATGTCCTCGAAGCCAACAAATGCAAAGAAGGCGAGAAGTGATGCCGCGAAAATGCCTCTCCACGCGTCGAGTTCCAGCGGCGGAAGCATCGAACTGATCTCGTATCCCTGCGGATTCTGAATCGACATGCCCCAGCCGATCACAAAGAGAAGACCTGCGATTTCAATGATCGTGATGACAGCCGCAACAAAGACCGACTCAGTGATCCCCCAAAGCGCGATTAGACCCATGATCAAAACGACGCTGATGGTCAAAACAGGGATCGCAAAACCGGTCAAAGCATGAAGGTATGATGCTGCGCCAATTGCAACGGCAGAGGCGGAGATAACGCCCGAGGCTGCCACCGCAAGCCCAACGAAAACCGCCATCCATCTTTTCTGAAATCCCGCTTCAACATAGGCCGCTTCACCTGCGCTGACAGGAAATCGAGTTGCGAGTTCTGCATAGGAAAGCGCGGTGAGTGATACGACGAGGGCGGCCACAATGAACGACAGCGCCGCAAACGGTCCGGCGATGTCTGCTGTTGCACCGACTAAAACGTAAATGCCCGCTCCGACCGTTACCCCGAGGCCATAAAGCGTGAGCAACGGGGTAGTAAGGGCTCGTCTGAGTTTCTGTTCATTTGGATCAACAGAGTTCATAAGTGATTTCCGCCAACTGCCCATTCCGAACGTCGTCAGTAGCGTCCTTCTCTTTTTGCCTCGATTGGCGCAGCGGCTTAGTCCTATGGTCAAAACCGCACCGAATGCCTTGTGTCTCAACGTCTGGGCGCATTGGGTGCCAATCAACTAACTGGGGGGCTCGCCATCACTCCTGCCGAGCCCCCGTGGGTGGAACCTCCACTCCTTCAAAATTTCGTTCACCTTTGTGTTTACTTGGGGACAGGAGGGTGAACGTAGAATATGTTGAAACATTCGAATTTCACTATGTAATTCGTATTGGTGCTTTGATCTATGTCAATCAACTCGCGGCTTCGGGTCTGCGAGGCTGAACGCAAACCAACTATCGTTTGTCGTCGGACTTAAAGGCAAAGCAAACATGTTAGGTGGTGTGAGATTTAGGGTGGAAGGCAATTCGTGATGCTCTGGAACCTGTTACCAGCCCTGGGTGGCATCGGCCTATTCCTTATCGGCATGCTGTTGATGACGGACGGTTTGAAGGCTTTGGCAGGGGCGCGACTGCGGGATATTTTGGGCCGGTTCACGTCGACACCGTTTACCGGGGCCGTAACAGGCGCGGTCACGACAGCTGCAATCCAATCTTCCAGTGCGACCACCGTTGCGGCCGTCGGATTTGTCGCGTCTGGTCTGC
Organism: Ruegeria sp. D3; assembly: GCF_056534465.1. Taxonomy (NCBI): domain Bacteria; kingdom Pseudomonadati; phylum Pseudomonadota; class Alphaproteobacteria; order Rhodobacterales; family Roseobacteraceae; genus Ruegeria; species Ruegeria sp. D3. The sequence continues at coordinate 225,864 of NZ_JBQFPK010000008.1, read as the reverse complement.
TCACGTTTCCCCAAGCGCTTGGGATCATCTTTGGGGCCAATATCGGAACGACCATGACAGGTTGGCTTGTCGCGCTTTTGGGGTTCAAGCTGGACTTGGGGCAAGTGATGTTGCCCGTTGTTTTTGTTGGGGCTTTGCTGGCGCTTTCGGGAAGGAAAGCGGTTGCCGGCTTTGGGCTGGCGTTGGCCGGATTCAGCTTGATTTTCATTGGGATCGAGCAACTCAAATCCGGGCTTGACGCCTTTCGCGGCGTAGTTACCCCTGCCGATTTTCCACCTGATACGCTGCTGGGCAGGCTGAAGCTTGTATTGATCGGTGTCGTTATCACCATGGTGACGCAGTCTTCGAGCGCTGGCGTTGCAACGGCATTGGCTGCCTTGAGCGCCGGTGCTGTGAACTTCCCTCAAGCAGCGGCTCTGGTCATAGGAATGGACGTAGGGACAACTTTCACCGCTGTTCTGGCCACCTTGGGTGGGGGCACGATGGCGCGCCGCACCGGTTTTGCTCATGTGATCTACAACGTGATGACAGGGGCAATGGCATTTTTCCTGCTGGGGCCGTTTACTGCGGTCTTTGTAAGCGGGACGGCGGCTGGAAACTCTCTGACTGCGCTTGTCGCGTTCCATAGCTTCTTCAACGCCATAGGCGTGGCGCTGATCTTGCCATTCGCGAAGCCCTTCGCCAGATTTGTCGAGGCGCTCGTACCCGACAAAGGGGCTGAGTTAACGAGACCTCTGGATCCTCTCGTCCTCGGGATGCCGGAAATAGCGGTGGATGCAGCAAAAGCCGCAGTCGAACAAATTGTGAGGGCCGAAGTGGCGCACCTGCGGTCATGTATCGGGGCATCTCAGCCAAGCGGACCCGATTATGGACGGGACAGCATTGAGACAGCTGTATCGGAAGCGCGCTCGTACCTAGACAAGATAGAACCGTCCAGCAGGTCCGATGTAGAGTTATCCAAAATCAAGGGTATGTACCATGTGCTCGACCATCTTGACCGGCTGCTTTACCGGTGTAGCCAAGATGATCGGATAAGCGAGTTACCAAAAGACCGGCGTTTGAAACGGCTTGCTTCGGTGATGATTGCAGCAACTGATGGTTACTTGGAAGTCGACAATCCAGTGCAGTGTGAAAGTTCGCTGAACCGCGTTCGCCGTTTTCTGCGGCGACAGAGGAAACTTCGTAGAGACTTGCTCATCTCCGACGCTGCGACTGACAGTCTGCCGGATGAAGTGGTCTGGGCTCGCTTGGATGCCCTCAGATGGTTGCATCGTGTGTCTTATCACCTCTGGCGAATTCGCTGGCACATGAACGCATTGGAAGGAGTGCCGTCTGGGCGCAAGGGTGGTGAGGTCACTGACGGCGTGGCGTAGTTGGAGGCTGACCTGGATTAGATTCGGCACTTGCTCAAGCCCTATTTGACCTAAACGCCAATCTTCGTGCTGAAGGGTGCAACATGAGCAAGGTCAAAGAAGTTTCTTAAGGATGCGCATTAATAAGATCTGCATCCGGGGTAGCTAATTGGAGGAGCGTATGCAGATTGTTCGCGGGATTTTACTGGCACTGTTCGTCACGGGGCCCGTACTAGCGCAGGAGGTCAGCGTCGATGAGGGACGTGATTTGTACCGGACGTATTGCTGGCAATGTCACGGTTTCGAAGCAACCGGAGACGGGCCAACGGCGGAAATGCTGGCTATTCGAACACCTGACCTCACCAAATTGGCAGGCAAAAACGACGGTGTGTTTCCGATAGATCGCATAGCTGAACAGATTGACGGCCGTTCGCAATTGCTCGCCCATGGGGGCGAAATGCCAATCTTTGGTGCGGTGTTTGAGACAGACCAACAAATCGCGGTGGCTTTGCCAAGTGGGCAACCAATGATGGTAGGCCTGCCGTTGGCGAACTTGCTCGCCTTTTTGGAATCGATTCAGGCTGAATAGCCACGGGCCAATCTGCTAATCTGTATCAGCCGTGCGTCTGATTGACATGAGAGTCAGTGGCGGCCCCAACACTTCGAAGGCCACAGTGCTGGCAATAGTAAAGGCCATGATGGACGCGGCCCAATTCGGAAATTGCTCTCCGGCGACAAGAGCCATTCCGACCGCAACACCGGCCTGTGGTAACAAAGCGGGGCCGAACCAAGCGGTTTGACGGTGAGGCAGGCCGCCCAGTCTCGCTCCGCAATACCCTCCAACAAGACGGGCCACGGCGCGCAAGATCAGGAAAAGTGCACCAGCCCAGCCCATCAAGCCGAAGGCTTCGATATCCAACGTGGCACCCGCCAACAGGAAGAAAAGGATCATGAATGGCCACTGGATGTGCTCGATCTCATGAAAAGCACGGTCATGATGGCGGGCAAGATTCCCGATAGCTGCGCCCGCAACCATGCCTGCTACCAAGAATGAAACCTCCAGCCAAAGCGCGAGGCCCGCTGTCAGAAAGACTATACCCACTGCTTCTGCCTGCATCGGCTCTCCCGGTTTCAAGCGGCCGGTCAGGTAAGCGGATGGCACGCCTAGTGCGGCACCCAACAAAATAGCCCCTCCGAAATCCCACATCGCTGTGGTCGTGACTGTGGCCCAGCCATCCGAATGACCGGCCAGAACTAAGGCGATGCTGAAAACGATCAGACCCCAAGCGTCATCAATTGCGACGACGCCCTTTAATGTCTCGGTGAAGCTGTTGGACACCCCAGATTGATTGATCACGTCTGTCATGGCGGCCGGAGCTGTAGCCGTAGCAATTGCCGCCAGCACCAACGCCAACCCGAAGGGCACGCCAATTGCGGTCAGTCCAGCAGACACAATAGCAAGGGTTGCAACCACGATTGAAATTGAAATCGTAAGGATGGCTCGACCATGCCTAACCAGGTTCTCGCGGGTCAAAGAACCTCCAAGAAGAAACGCGACCATCGTCAAGGCCACAATGGAAATCTCGTCGAACCACATTGCAACTTCTAGTGGGATCAAACCAATTCCGGCGTTCCCTGCGATCAGACCGAGGAAAAGTAAGGTTGTAACACGAGGAAGATGCGTGGCCCGGCCAAGTTGGTCAGCCGCCAATCCGGCAAGGAAGAGGATGCCAAGGGTAATCAAAAAGCCGGCAATGTGCATAGAAAACCAAGCGTTAAGTTCTTGTCTAGACTACTCTAACTCCAACACTGCCTGCTAGGAACCGGTGTCGGAGAGAATGCAAATTCCACTCGCAGCCTAAGCTGAAGATCCTAAAAATAGGGATATTGATCTGTATTAAGGCGAAAGCGCGCAGCAGGTGGCACAATAGCTCATTCAGGAAACGAGGAGGAATTTTCGATGCCGACAAAGAAATCTAGCACAAATAGCCCGACCTCACTTGTGGATGTTTTCAAGCAAATGCAGCCGCCCATGTCTGGCAATCCGGCCTTCGGCGCCCAGATCGAACAATTTTGGGACGCGCAAGAAAAATTGCTCGAAGAAACAGAGGCCTTTGCGCAGCATTGGTTCGAACGGCGTCACGAGGCGGTTCGGACGGCTCTACAAGCTGCACGCAAAGTGTCTTCTGCGAACCCGTCCGATCCAACGAAAGCGCTTCAGAGTATGACGGAATGGCAGCGCCATTCGGCTGAGCGGTTGGTTGCTGACGCGCAGGAATGGTTCGAAACCGTGTCCCGTTGTGCATCTTATGTCACTGAAACCGAAGTTGCAGCTGTTGAGAAAACAGTTGGTGATGTTGCAGCCGCTACAAAGAGCGCGGGGAAATCTTCAAAGTCCGAGCCTGTTTAAGGTTTGTGCTGCCGAAAAACCAAACTGAAATCATCGGAGCAGTAGATAGGAGGTCAAATGTACAAGAACATCCTGATCCCGGTTGCTCTGGACCAAGAACACGATACACAAGCGTCGTTTGAAGCCGCGCGCCAATTGGCTGATGCGGAAGCTGTATTCACCGTGATACACGTCCAAGAACCAATTCCGGCGTATGTAGGGTCTCAGATTCCCAGCGAGGTACTTGCCAATACGCGGCATGAAACCCTGGAAAACCTGCATCAGACTGCTTCTGAAATTCCGGGCGCGAAGGCTCGGCTTATCTCTGGGCACGCGGGCAGGGCTATTGTCGACTTCGCAAATGAGAACGAGTCGGATTGCATCGTCTTGGCTTCGCACAAGCCTGGTTTTGAGGACATATTTTTAGGTTCCACTGCGAACAGAGTCGTGCATCACGCCAGGTGCTCGGTTCATGTAATTCGTTGAGCCAGTGTTAGCGGTGTGGCTTCCTTTTTGAGTGGCCCGTGCGCCAAATCAGATCGAGAGAATTGACCGCTGAGCCAAAGAACCCTTGGACTGCAGCTGGCCTGCGGTTTCGAATTTATTGGAATGCTGGATTACTTTATTGTGCGGAGCAGTTGCTGGTCGGTCGCTTGGAGGCTTTCGACACTTGAGTTGCCTCGGAGCCTCAGTTTGTGTTTCGAGACGTAGTCTACTTTCCTTTTCTTTGAAGGACGGTTGTTCGATGAAGGCCAAATCCTGCTCGCGCAACCAATAATCCTAGGCAGATAGCAAAGCTCTAGCGCCGCCTTCGGGCATTGTTTCTATTTGTGCCATCACAACTGGAAGCACTGTGGAAGCAAACAGGAGCGAACTCACACTGAGGCGAACGCCGCAACAAACTCGTTGTTGCCATTGATTTTTGACGGTGCCTTGTTGGCCGGACATGATCCCCAAACGCTCCTATCGCCTTTCCCTGTCTGACACGCTATTCTGCGGTGCAGAATGGCTGTTGGAGGCTTGATCTATGGGTGGTCGTATAATCTGTGTGGCGCAGCAAAAGGGCGGGGCGGGGAAGACGACGCTTGTCTCGAACTTGGCAATCGCCTTCCTGCAAGAAGGGAAAAGCGTCGCGCTTGTGGATACCGATCCGCAGGGAAGTCTTGGAAAATGGCTGGACGTGCGCGAAGAAACGTTTGGCGAGAACGCAGACCTTCGATTTTCGACGGCGACCGCATATGGAATTTCACGGGCAATTCGTGGCGTCGGCGGGGATGCTGATATCGTGCTTGTCGATACGCCGCCCAAAGCCGACAGTGACGTCCGGTGGGTCCTGCGCGAGTCTGACCTTGTGTTGGTGCCGGTCTCGGCCAGTCAGGCAGATGTTTGGGCAACTCATGATATTCTGGATCTGGCTGATCGTATCGGGAAGCCGACGCAAATCGTTTTGAACCGAACCCGGGCCGGCACTCGCGTCGGCGAAGATGTTGCGAAATCCCTTAGCGAGATTGGCGCGGCGCAGTTTCAATCCTCATTGGCCAACAGGGTGATATATGCAGAAGCTTTAGGTCAAGGGCTGGGTGTGCTTGAGGCGAAGCGCGCCAGTTCCGCTGCAGAAGAGGTGCGCGCGCTTGCGGATGAGGTCGCGGGGCTTTTGAATGGCTGACCCCTGAAAGCCGCTCACTTGGAATTTTGCGGTCTTGGATCGTCTGTGGCAGAGAGCGTGAATGAACGAAAAATCGCCCAATCTGTTTTCGACGGTTTCGAGTGACTTTATCGCCGACTGGCTGTCGGCGTTGGAGCCACTTTGCACGGTTTCACATTTTGGGTCGTTATTGGAACGGTCCGAACTGCCGTCGGCGGGCGATACACGTCAGGACCGGGTAACGCTGGATCAGATTGTCGACCTGTATCAGCTGGCGGCTGTTGAAACCGGAGACGAGATGATGGGTCTTTGGTCGCGGCCGATTAGACCCAGAGCTTTGCAGCACTTGCTGACGTCTGTTCGCGAAGCGACGTCATTGTCATCGGCGCTCTATCGGTTCTCAACCTTCTGGAACCTGTTACTGGACGACTATCAGTTCAAATTGACCGAGGCCGATCAAGCCGTCGAACTGGCGCTTATGCCTGTGCACGAGGTCGAGGCCCAGCGGTTTGGTCATATGTTGATCCTAAAGCTGGCCCACGGCCTCATGTCCTGGCTGGCCCGAGGTGAAGTGCCTGTCAAAGCCGTGGGGTTTTCGTTCGACCGTCCGGTCTTTGACGAGGATTATTCGGTTATCTTTCCTGCGCCGGTATATTTCGCCCAGCCGGCCTCCTTCATTTCTTTTGACGCAAGTGTATTGGGTCCGATTCATGCCCGCCAGACGAGCGACCTAGACCTGTTTCTGGAAAATGCGCCAAGAGATTGGATATTCACGCGATCAAGTGAACACACCCAGTCTCTGCGGGTGCGCAGTTTCCTAACCAAAGCGGGGTGGGATCACGCGAACCTGTCGGCGGCTGCGAAAGCAATGAATATGACACCGCGTACCTTGATGCGCCGATTGGAATCAGACGGCACATCCTTTCAGGCGATCAAAGACGCACTGCGCCGGGACATTGCTATTGGGCACCTTCAGGCAGGGCGCAAAAGCGTTGAGGCGATCGCTCAGGATCTTGGGTTTTCGTCGTCGGCCAGCTTTCACAAAGCGTTCCAAAGATGGACAGGGGCTGCTCCGAGTGCCTACAGGCGCTCGCCGATTGGATCTCGATAATTTTGTCACTTTTGGACAATTGTCTGTCGTCTCATGAGATGGCGAGCATCCTGACGCGCGGATAGAACCCTTAAAAATAAATGAAACGTTCAGTGTGCCGAATTCTCTTGCTTCTGGGGTGGTCGGTGGATTGACGATTTCGGGCAATATTGCTTGTGAAAGGACTTCTCATGTCAGAAAAACTCGCCACAATCCTTGAGGCCGCGCGCCAGCATGCCGAGGATGTCATTGCACCCAACGTGGATTCGTGGAACGCGGCGCGGGCCTGGCCTCGTGACGCCTCGGACAAGGCGGGTGCTGTCGGGTTGACGGGCCTGTACGCTCCTGAGGAGTGGGGCGGTCAGGGTCTTCCTATGTCAAAAGGCATTCAGGTCTACGAACAACTGGGGCTTGGCGATGGCGCCTATGCTTTTGCATTGTCCATGCATAACATCTGCACTTTCGCCGGATGTGGTTACGGGACCGATGCATTCAAGGAAAAATGGGCACGTGATCTGACCTCGGGGCGCAAATTGGCGAACTTCGCGTTGACCGAGCCTCAATCCGGGTCTGACCCCATGAAGATGTACACCCGAGCGACCATCAACGGGGACGGTACGTGGACGATCAGCGGCGCCAAGGCATGGGTCAGCCTGGCGACTGAGGCGGATGTATATTTCACTGTCGTCAAGACAAGCGACGCGCCAGGCCACACGGACATGGCGATGATCGCGATTCCCGCTGACGCACCGGGTGTCAGCTTCGGGCCATTGTACGACACACCCTCTTACGGTTTCCTCCCGATTGGTGAAATGTATCTCGACAAGGTTGTTGTCAGCGAAGACAACATCATTTTGCCGGTTGGTCAGGGACTTCAGGGATCATTGATGGCGATCGATATAGCCCGGGTTTCGATTGCTTCGGGGTGTTGCGGGCTGATGCAAGCGGCGTTGGATACCGCGCTATCCTATTCGAAAAACCGCAAGATGTTTGGTGGCACAAACCTTCAGCTGGATGGAATTCAATGGATGCTGGGTGAGGTCGCGACCGAGCTTGAAGTCTCGAAGCTTCTGTACCGCAAAGCGGCAGAGGCGCTGGGAACGCCCGAAGGCCCGTTGATGGCAGCCCATGCCAAACGGTTCGTGCCGGATGCGGCGGTCAAGGCGGCCAATACCTGTACACAGGTTCTTGGTGGAATGGGCCTGCTGCAACCCTACGGGCTTGATCGCTTGTCACGTCTGGCGCAGATGCTGCGTATTGTGGACGGAACGACCGAGATCAGCCGGGTTGTGATCGGCCGGGCGCTGCAGAAACGCGCTGCTGGTCTGCCTGATCTTCCGGTGCCTAAAGGGTTCGGAGAAACTGACGACGCCAGCCCATCCGTTGCGGCCGAATAAGTCAGATGCGGCGTGCCTGCCGGCACAAGACTGCAAAGCCCAGCTTTCGAAAGAAGGCTGGGTTTCTTGCTTGAGCGCAAGTCCGGGTCGGATCAATCTCTTGGTTTGCGCGACACTTTTTAAAGGTTCGCGGGGACTGCTGCGCTCACTTAGCCATCACCATGGTTTCGGTGCCTTGGGTTTAGATTGCGAAGAGGTGACGGACGCGTCGCGAACTTCCCCAGTGGAATTGCTGATTTGAGGTCACGTCCGCGTCGCGCTGGGTTTGCATAGGATTTTGCGCCTCGATAGCAGAGTTACTGACATTAACAAAGTTTAACTCTCCGTCAGACATTCGTTAATCGGGCCAACCTTTATCGACTGTGTACCCCGCAACATCACCTTAATGATAAAGGAGGAGAAGATGGACTACGCACAGACAGCCAGCCCTCGGAAGGGTTTGTTTTTTAGCTTGTTTTCGAACTATGCAGAAGCGCGCGTCGAACAATTTCGCCGCAAAATTTATGGCAATACAGTCCGCGTTTTGGAGAAGCTGAGCGATCAACAGCTGGAGGACATCGGAATCCCCCGGAGCGAGATAAAGCAGCGCGCGTATCAAAGCGTCTATCACCAGATGCCGTATGACCACCGCGTGCAATAAGCGTCGCATTGTTGAAACTGGATGTGAAGGTGGAGGGATATGATGCTTGATACACATACTTGCTCGGGCGCAACCCCAAGCACGAGCGCTTTGGTGCTGTTTGACCGGGCAATGAAAATCCATGCTATCCGCGCCGATATCGTTCGAGCCGCGCAAGAACTGAACTGCCTGAGTGATCGTCAGCTTTCTGAGATGGGGATCAATCGCACGGATATAGACGAGATGATCGCAAGGTATATCTGAGATGCCTGCCCCATCCCTTGCCGACAAAGATGTAGGACGCGAGAGAACCATAAAAGCCGCTCTGAGGGTTTCAGAACGGCTTTTATTCGCATGAAGGTTTGTGGTGTGGTCAGGCCTGGTGATCGACCACTTGCAGATGTTGGGCCAGCTTGTCGATTTCGGCCATCCAGGCTTGCACCAGTTTCGGATCGCTGGGGGCGGCATGCACTCCGGCGGGGATCGCGCGGTTCAGAACCGCCTCAACTGCCAAGGATACCGGGATCGAGACCAGACGCGCCATCGCCGTGCCTCGCGCGTCACCCCATGCATCCATGACATAGGTTTTGTGCCAGGTCTCGACGCCTTCTTTCTCGGCTTTCAGGCCCACGCACAGAACAACGCGGTCGGGCTCGCCTTCATCATAGGCGTTCTCATCCCAGAACTGGTCCGACATCTGTTTCAGACGCGCGTCGCCTTCGGGGCCGGACAGGGTCTCGATCTCGGTGAACACATCCGACCACGCATCGGCCCAGCCGTTCAGGCGCAGGGTGCCGCGGACGAATTCTTTGACCGGCCAGTGATCCTCGAACTGGTATTCGGCCATGAAGGGGATCGAGTCGCGGTTTGGGTAAACCTCAAAGCTTTCGGGTGTGGGCAGCGGCGCGACATAGCTGGTGATCGCGTCCCACGGGCGGGCCACATCCAGCGGGGCGTAGTCCCGGATGGATTTTGAGGGCGACCGCAGGGCTTTCAGAACGCCCAGAGGCGACCAGCTGAATTTATAGCGGAACGGGTTGGGGTTTTTCGGGATGCCACCGCAATAGGAGATAAAGCTCAGGTGGTTTTGCGCATCGAACGCGTCAGACGCGCGATAATCGGCCACCAAGGCGTGCGCCATCAGGTGGTCGATGCCCGGGTCCAGCCCGACCTCATTGACTAGTGCAACACCGGCCTCGCGGGCTTTGTCATTCAGCGCGCGCATTTCGGGGGCGATGTAGGACGAAGACACGAAGTTCGCGCGCTTCGATATCGCCAGTTCCGCCAGCGGCACGTGCCAGTCGCCCGGCAGCATCGAGACGATCACGTCGCCCTGTTCCAGCACCGCGCCCAAGGCGTCGATGTCAAAGGCGCGGATGTCGTCGGTCAGGTCTCCGACCTCGGCGCGGGCCTTGTCGATGGTCCGGTTCCAGACAGTGACTTTATGTCCGTCCTCGATCAAGCGGCGCAGGCCGGGGATGGCCGACAGGCCGGTGCCACACCAGTGAATTGTCATCGCTCAGATCCCTTCAATATGGGTTTTGTAAGTTGTCTCAGCCCGGCCCCAGACGTCGCTGTTCAGATCGGTCAGGGTCAGCAGGGAGGGCAGCAGTTGCGCGGCGTAGTCTTCCGAGCTTTCGACCGGCAGCATCGAGGGCAGGTTGTCGATGGCCATCACGTCCATCACCGGATCGTTTGCCACGCGCAGGGCGGGCGCGTCCCATGTGGTTGCGCGGTCATAGACCGGCACCGGGTTGTAATCGCTGTCCGGGTCGCAGGCCACGTCGCCAATGGCGGTCAGGTTGCGCGGTGCGTTCAGCGCCTCGCGCGGGACAAAGACCGGCGTGCCGGGGCGGGCAAAGATGCAGTTCAGGAACAGATCATGGTCAAGGATTTCGGGGAAGGGCCCGCCGCTGGCAGTCTCGGCCATGTCCCATTTGGTGACGGAAACGCCCATCGCCTCGCACATATCGGCCGCGCCTGTGCCAACGCGGCCTAAAGCGCCGATGACGATTGCGCGGGGGCGGGTGCCGGTGGCATCCAGCTCGGCCAGCAGTTCGGCGTTCAGCGCATCTTTGTTTGGGTACACTCCGACCGGAGGGCATTCCTGCCCGCGCTGCTGCGCAGCCCATGTTTTCAGCGTGACCGCCGCACCTGCGTAACCGGCCCAATAGCCAAAGGCGGCGACCCGGCGGCCGTCTTCGCCCACCAGATATTCCAGATCGTAGAGCGTGCCGCCGCCGGCCTTGAACCGCTCCAACAACGCGCGCCCGGAATGCTGCCCCTTATAGGCATGGCCGAACATGATATGACGATGCGGCAGGGGTGTGCCGTCCTCGGGCAGTTCCTTGAGGCCAAAGATGATCGCATCCAGCGGGGCCTCGGGCCATGCATTCTCGGCTGCGATCTCACACCCTGCGTCTTTGTACCCCTGCAGCGGAATGGCGCGCACGGAACTTTCCTCGATCGTCACGCGAATGCCTGCGGCGATCAGGGCGGCGGCACCTTCGGGGGTCAACCCTACCCGTTCCTCGTTCGGGCGCTGTTCTGCCCGGACCCAGAGATGTGTCATGTCAGTTCCTTATGTTCAGAGCATTCCGGCGGCGCGTACGGCCTGAACCGAGGCCCGTGCCTCCATCGCTTCGCGGAACGCGATAATCTTGGGAAAGGCTGCGACGTCGACGCCGTCACCTTCCAGCCAGCTGCAAACCACATAGAGGTAAACGTCCGCCAGCGAGACCTCATCCCCCAGCACAAATGGCCCCCGCAGCCCGTTCGAGCAGATATAGTCACAGGACGCGGTCATCGTTTGCGCGACTTTGCCCTGCATATCCTGCCAACTGGATTTTTTGTCGGCCCATCGCTCTCCGCGCATTTTATGGGCGTGGTTCACGTGCATGGTCGAGGCAATGTAATACATCACCTCGCGCATCCGCGCGGCCATGATCGGGTCGGACGGCACCAGCCCGGCCTGTGGTGCAACCGCCGCGATGTAATCCAGCAGCGCGCCGGTCTCGGTCAGAATGCCGCCATCCACCACCAACGCAGGCACGCGGCCCTTGGGGTTGATCTGTTTGTAGGCAGGTTTGGTCTGCTCACCGCCCGCAAAGTCCAGCTTGATCGCCTCGTACTCCAGCCCGGCTTCTTCCAAAGCGATGGCCACAGCGACCGAAATCGTGCGGGGGGCGTAATAAAGCTGCATTGGGGCCTCCTTACAGGTGGGTTTGGGCGTAGTGCCGGTCGGGCGCTTCCAGATGGGGCACCGCGTTGAACAATACCGGACTCAACTGGCTGCCAATCGGATGCAGACGATGCATCGACGTGTTCATGATGGCAAGCGCCACCCGCGCCATCGCCGGAATGTCCAGCCCCATCGCCTGCCGCACTGCCATCGAAATCAGCGCGCCTGAGGTCACCACAATCGCCGGCCCGCCTTCGGTTCCGATATCGTGCAAGGCGTCTGCGACGCGTGCCTCGAACGCGGCAAAGGTTTCGGGCGCGTCGGTGATCTGGCCATTGGCCCATGCCGTGAATGTCCGGGGCAGGTGGTCGACGAATCCCTCACGGTCGGTGGGAACCATAACGTTGTGCTGTTGTTCGAAAAGCTGCGCGAGGGTGAAATACTCGATCTCGTTCAGACGCGGATCGCGGATCGGCTCCGGCAAGCCCATGCTCGCTGCTGTTTCCACATGCCGGGTCAGCGTGCCGCTGTAGACACGGGGATAGTGCGCGCGGGTGTCCTGCAGATGCCCGCCCAGCCAGCGTGCTTGCTGATGACCCAGATCGCTGAGTTTGTCATAGCTTTGCTCGTCTCGCGCGGCGGTGTTGGCCTGCCCGTGACGCACCAGTGTAATATGTGACATGGTTGTCCCTCTTGCCGCAAAGTCTTAGGGCAGGTTGTGGGCCGGGACCAGAGGCGTTTGGAATTCTGTTTGCAAAATCTTGGCCGTTCGAAGCTTTCCCCATGGTCAGTTTTTTACGCAGGACAGGGGGGTTTTCTATTGCGCTACGAAAAAAAGTTTCCTATAGGAAACCAAGCTGTGGCATGCGGGTGTATACACCATTCCCGAAGGTACTGCAGCCCACTCTGGCGTGGAACACGTGTCTAACTCTGTTGACTTACAGCAAAGGAGTGGGAAGCTGGCGGAACACCGCCTTTTTGCAGGACGGGGCGTTTGCGACAGTCTGTGACAACGGCTTAGGAAAGCGACCACCCATGACCGAGATTAAGCGCACGCCTTTGTATGATCTGCACGTTGAGTTGGGCGGCAAGATGGTTGATTTTGCGGGCTGGGAGATGCCGGTTCAGTATCCACTGGGGATCATGGGGGAACACAAGCAATGTCGCGAAAAGGTGGCGGTGTTCGATGTCAGCCACATGGGTCAGGTGATCCTGCGCGGCGAGAATGTGGGCGAGAAGCTGGAAACGCTCTGCCCGCAGGCTTATGCTACGCTGAAGGACGGCAAGGCGCGGTACGGGTTCTTTACCAACCCGGAAGGCGGGATCATGGATGACCTGATCGTGTCGAATGCAGGGGATCACTACTTCGTGGTGGTGAACGCGGCGCTGCGTCATCAGGATATTCCGCATATGCGCGAACATTTGGACGGCGTCGAAGTGATCGAGATTTTCGACCGTGCGCTGGTTGCGGTGCAGGGACCCAGGGCCGAGGATGTGGTGGGTGCGCTCTGCCCTGTGGCGCGGGATCTGAAATTCATGGAAACCACTGTGGCGGATATCAACGGCGTTGAATGCCGTATCTCGCGGTTGGGTTACACCGGTGAGGACGGGTACGAGATCTCGATCCCCGAGGACAAGGCCATCGAGATCACCCGCGCGTTTCTGGCGCATGACGATTGTGAACCGGCGGGCCTTGGCGCGCGCGACAGCCTGCGGCTGGAGGCTGGGCTGTGCCTTTATGGCAATGACATTGACCAGAGCACCTCTCCGATCGAAGCCTCGTTGGCTTGGGCAATCCAGAAGCGCCGCAAGGAAGAGGGCGGCTTTCCCGGTGCCGACCGCATCCAGAAAGAACTAACTGAGGGCGCCGCACGCAAACTGGTCGGCATAAAACCCGAAGGCCGCGCGCCCGCCCGTCAGGGTGTTGAGATCCAGTGCACGGAAGGCAACACCATCGGTCAGATAACCTCTGGCGGGTTCGGCCCCACGGTCGGTGGCCCTGTGGCAATGGGCTATGTGTCCGCAGGCCATGGCGAACCGGGCGAGGTGGTCAACTTGATCATTCGGGGCAAGCCGCAACCGGCGCAGATCGTGGCGCTACCCTTCGTTACCCAGAATTACAAGCGTTGAAGTCAGGAGAAAAACCCAATGGCAACCTATTATTCCGAAGAGCATGAGTGGATTGACGTCGATGGTGACACCGCCACTCTGGGCATCACCAAACACGCGGCTGAACAGCTGGGCGATGTGGTCTTCGTGGAACAGCAGGAAGTCGGCGAAGAATTCGCCAAGGACGGCGAGATTGGCGTGATCGAATCCGTCAAGGCGGCGTCCGAGCTTTATGCTCCGGTTGATGGTGAAATCATCGAAGTGAACGAGGCGCTGGCCGACAATCCTGGCGCGCTGAACGAAGACCCAGAAGGCAATGCATGGATCTACAAAATCAAGATCACGGACGCGTCGCAGCTCGAAGATCTGATGGATGAGGCCGGCTACAAGGACTTCATCGGTTAATTCAACGGCGGATCTTTACACGGATCCGCCCTTCATCTGGCTAAAAATACCTCCGCCGGAGGCTCCCGCAGCCTCCGCCGTGTCTGACTTATTCATAGGAGCGCTGCAATGGCTTTCAAACTGACCGACTACGAAGCCTATGACTTTGCCAATCGCCGCCATATCGGGCCCAGCCCGACCGAGATGCGCGACATGCTCAAGGTGATCGGCTTCAAGACGCTGGACGCGCTGATCGACGCCACCGTCCCGCCCGCGATCCGCCAGAAAGAGCCGCTGGACTGGGGTCCGGCGATGACTGAACGCGATGCGCTGTTCCACATGAAAGAGGTGGCGAGCAAGAACAAGGTTCTGACTTCGCTGATCGGGCAGGGGTATTATGGCACCACCACGCCGGCGCCGATCCTGCGCAACATTCTGGAAAACCCGGCCTGGTACACCGCCTATACGCCCTATCAGCCCGAGATCAGCCAGGGCCGGCTTGAAGCGCTGTTGAACTTCCAGACTATGGTCAGCGACTTGACCGGGCTGGACGTGGCGAATGCTTCGTTGCTGGACGAAGCCACCGCCGCAGCCGAAGCCATGGCGATGGCCAAGCGCGGCGGCCGATCCAAGGCCAACAACGCGGCTTTCTTTGTCGACCGCAACTGCCACCCGCAGACCATCGCTGTGATCAAAACCCGCGCCGAGCCCTTGGGCATCGACGTGCAGGTGGCCGACCCAGACCAACTGGACGCGGGCGCCGTCTTTGGCGCGATCTTCCAATACCCCGGCACCCACGGCCATGTGCGCGACTTCACCGCCGAGATTGCGGCGCTGCATGAACACAAAGCCATTGCCATTGTCGCCGCCGACATCCTGTCGCTGGCGCTGCTGAAGTCGCCGGGTGAGATGGGCGCGGATATCGCCATCGGCTCGACCCAACGGTTCGGCGTGCCGATGGGCTATGGCGGGCCCCACGCGGCCTATATGGCGACCACCGACAAGCTGAAACGCGCGATGCCGGGCCGGATCATCGGTGTCAGCATCGACAGCCGTGGCAACAAGGCTTATCGCCTGGCGCTGCAAACCCGCGAACAGCATATCCGCCGCGAAAAAGCCAACTCGAACGTCTGTACCGCACAGGCGCTGCTGGCGGTGATGGCCTCGATGTACGCTGTCTATCACGGTCCCGACGGCATCAAGGCGATTGCGCAATCTGTTCACCGCAAAACCTCGCGTATGGCCGCCGGTCTGGAAGAGGCGGGCTTCTCGGTCGAACCTGAAGTGTTCTTTGACACCATCACTGTTGAGGTCGGCCACTTGCAGACCACCGTCATGGAGGCCGCCGTTGCACGTGGCATCAACCTGCGCAAGGTCGGCGAGACGAAAGTGGGCATCAGCCTGGATGAACAGACCCGCGCCGAGACGATTGAGGCGGTTTGGGGCGCCTTCGGCATCGACCGTCAGGATGACAGCTCGAACGTCGCCTACCGTCTGCCGGATTACGCCCTGCGCGAGACGCCGTATCTGACCCACGAGATCTTCCACAAGAACCGGGCCGAGGCCGAGATGACTCGCTATATGCGCCGTCTGGCCGACCGCGATCTGGCGCTGGACCGGGCGATGATCCCGCTGGGCTCGTGCACCATGAAGCTGAACGCCACGATCGAGATGATCCCGGTCACATGGCCCGAGTTCGGCAATCTGCACCCTTTCTGCCCCGAAGATCAGGCGCAGGGCTATCACGAGATGATTGCCGATCTGAACGACAAGCTGTGCCAGATCACTGGCTATGACGCAATCAGCCAGCAGCCCAACTCGGGCGCGCAGGGCGAGTACGCAGGTCTACTGACCATCCGCAACTATCACTTCGCCCGCGGTGAAGGGCACCGCAATGTCTGCCTGATCCCGACCTCGGCACACGGGACCAACCCGGCCTCGGCGCAGATGGTGGGCTGGCAGGTGGTGCCGGTGCAATCGGATGAGAACGGCAATATCGACCTGAATGACTTCCGCGCCAAGGCCGAGAAGCATTCGGATCATCTGGCCGGCTGCATGATCACCTACCCATCGACCCATGGCGTGTTCGAGACCACCGTGCAGGAGGTCTGCCAGATCACCCATGATCACGGCGGTCAGGTCTATATCGACGGGGCCAACATGAACGCCATGGTCGGCCTGTCGCGTCCCGGTGATATTGGCGGTGACGTCAGCCACCTGAACCTGCACAAGACCTTCTGCATCCCGCATGGTGGTGGCGGCCCCGGCATGGGCCCAATCGGTGTCAAGGCACACCTTGAAGAGCACTTGCCTGGTCACCCGGAATACGGCACCGCCGTGGGGCCGGTCTCGGCGGCGCCCTTTGGCTCGCCCTCGATCCTGCCGGTCTCATGGGCCTATGTGCTGCTGATGGGTGGTGCGGGTTTGACGCAGGCGACCAAAGTGGCGATCCTGAACGCCAACTATATCGCAGCGCGTCTGCAGGAAGCCTATCCGATCCTCTACACCTCCGAGACCGGTCGGGTCGCGCATGAATGCATCCTCGACACCCGTCCGCTGGACGCCGAGGCGCATGTGACCGTCGATGACGTTGCCAAACGTCTGGTCGACTCAGGTTTTCACGCCCCGACGATGAGCTGGCCGGTGGCCGGAACCCTGATGGTCGAGCCCACGGAATCTGAGCCCAAGGACGAACTGGACCGCTTCTGCGACGCCATGCTCTCGATCCGATCCGAGGCGCAGGATATCATCGACGGCAAGATCGACGCGGAGAACAACCCGTTGAAGAACGCCCCCCACACGGTGCGCGATCTGGTTGGTGACTGGGACCGGCCTTACAGCCGCGAACAGGCCTGTTTCCCTCCTGGCTCGATGGGCGTCGACAAATACTGGTCCCCCGTCAACCGCGTCGACAACGCTTATGGCGACCGCAACCTCGTTTGCACATGTCCGCCAATGGACGCATACGCGGAAGCAGCGGAATAAACAGAAAACCCCCGCCTTGGCGGGGGTTTTTCTTAGGGAACGAAGCCTTTAGGCACCCCGAATGGTGGAGAGTCCACGCTGGATCCCGTCAGTGCGTTGAGGAATGCCACGAGACTTGCGATTTCAGCTTCGGACAATTCCAATGGCGTGATGTCTACCTTGCCGCGCACACGCGCCATTTCCAACCGGTCGTCCCAGACGACGAAATCGGCTTTGTGCAACCAAGGAACGTTCGGCAGGTCAGCCATATCACGATTCCATTTCGACAGGCTGTTTTCGGGGTTCAGGTGATGGAGGATCATACCCTCGAGGTCGGAGAAAGCTCCGTTATGACCATAGGGCGCCGTCAAGGCCACGTTGCGCAACATCGGCGTGCGAAAGCGATAGGCGTCCTCCAGCCGGTCGCTTTCCCCCATGCGGCCAACGTCGCGCACATAGGGGTCCCATTGCCGCGTGCGGCCCGGCCCAAAAGGGGGCAAGGCCAAGGCGTGAAATTCCTGATCTGACATCAGCGGCCCGGAATGGCAGATGGAACACTGCGCTTCGCCATAGAAAAGATCCAGCCCATCTTTCTGCTCTGCCGTCAGCGCCGAGGAGTCACCCGCGAGGTATTGATCAAACGCGCTGTCGGTGCTGCGCCATTCAACCGCCATGAACGCGGCCAAGGCGTTGGCGATCTGGGTGATTGTGATATCCTCGGTCGTGTTGACCTCATCAAAAGCAGCGACCATGGCCGGGCCATAGCGCGGATCGGTGCGCACGCGCTTGGCAAGGATCGGCCAGCCCAGATCAATTCGGTCGGCAACCGCTCCGGTCACCTGATTTTCGCCGACATTGCCGGCCATTTCGAATTGTGAGGTCAGCGGGAACAGCGCCTGTGCGGCGAGCAGCGAGTTCAGCCCCTCAGGCAACCATTCCTGTGCCGGAGAGTTAAACCCGTTGCCGTAGACATCCGAGATACTCAGGCGGCC
Organism: Ruegeria sp. D3; assembly: GCF_056534465.1. Classification (NCBI taxonomy): domain Bacteria; kingdom Pseudomonadati; phylum Pseudomonadota; class Alphaproteobacteria; order Rhodobacterales; family Roseobacteraceae; genus Ruegeria; species Ruegeria sp. D3. Next base: position 207,742 of record NZ_JBQFPK010000008.1, on the reverse strand, counting down.
ATCGTGGAATACGGTGTGAATCTCTTTCGCGCCAAGATTCCACAGTCCCGGTGAATTACGAGGGATGCGTTTGCGAATCTTATCGGCTCCTACGCCCGGTGTCCGATCTGGCCCCAAGCCTTGCCCGCCTTCACCAATACCCAGCGATAACCCGTCCGAGGTGCCGAAATCAGGATGATGGCAGTGGGCACAGGAAATGTTCTGATTGCCCGACAGAATGGGGTCGTAAAACAGTTGATGACCGATGGCAGCCTGTTCCATATCAAATAGGATAAAGTCATCATCTGTCAGCGGGCGCGGCAAGTCCTGAGCCGCAGCCGCTCCGACGAAAAGGAAGAAAACCCCGTGCGCCAGCTTGTATTTGCCCTTTGCCTTTTTGCGACCCCGGCGCTGGCCGAATTGGAACAAGCGCGCGACATGATGGAAGCGGGCGAATTTGAGGCCGCGCGTGAGGAACTGCTGCCAGCCGCGCGCTCTGGCAATGCCGAGGCCGAAGAACTCATCGGCGTCATGTACGGCCTTGGGCTGGGGGTCGAGCAGGATTACGAGCGGGCATTTGACTGGTATCTGCGTGCCTCGATGAAGGGGCATCCGGGGGCGCAGTCGGGTGTCGGCTGGTACTATGAGCTGGGTCTGGGCATGCCTGCGCCCGATCTGGTGCGGGCGTATATGTGGTACACGCTCAGTGCCATTGGCGGTGATCCCGATGCGGCGATCAGCCTTGAGGAAGTGGTCAAGAAAATGTCGCCGGAGCAGATTGAAAGGGCGCATGTGCTGGTGAATGATTACAAAGGGTGGATGTACCCGTTTCGGTAAGGGCCGGACTCAGCGCCCGGCCCCTTTCGCTTAGTTCAGATCCGCATCGCGAGAGGCGTTGATATCTGCCTCGGCTGCAGCAACCGCTTCGGTCAGGGCGTTGAACACCTCATCCCCGCGGGCCACGTTGGACTGGAACCAGTCATAAACCGGCGTTGCGGCCTCTTTGAACGCAGCTTTCTGGTCGGGTGTCGGCACATAGAGATCCCCGCCACCGGCGACGAAATCTTCATAGGCTTGGATCGACTTGCGCTTGGGCGAGGCAAAGGTGGCCTGCTGCAGAGCATAGAACCCATCGACCACCACGCGGCGCATGTCCTCGGGCATCTCCTGGAACTTGGCGTTATTCATCCACCACAGCGCGCCCATATAGGCGTGGCCGTCCAGCGTGACGTATTGCAGACCGGCATCGGGGAATTTCATCCCCATGATGTCGGTGATCCCGTTCTTGGACCCTTCAACCACACCGGTCTGGAAGCTGGTGAACAGTTCAGGCCACGGGATCGGGGTGGGCGATGCACCCAGTGCCTTGACCAGCTCTTGCGGCAGGTCAGCGACCACGGTGCGGATTTTCAGACCTTCCATATCCGCAGGTTCGGCGATGCGACGCTGGGTGTTGGCAAAGTTGCGCCAGCCGCCGGTGTTGCCAATGGTCATCAGACGGATCGCGCCGCCAGAATCCTCAAGCGCCATGTCGCGGACCTTGCGGGTGAAATCGCCGGACAAGACATGCTCGGCCACGCGGTCATCGGCCATCAGATAGGGCAGGTCCAGAACCTGCACGTAGGGGAAGATGCCCGACGCGCCGCCCGAGGTCGAAATATAGATGTCGATCGTACCGTCAGCCACGCCTTGCAGGCACTCGGCCCCGTTCGAGCACAGCTGCGTGCCGATGAACAATTCGACCTCGATGGCGCCGTTCGAGGCGGCCTCGACATAGTTCTTGAAGACGATCAAACCATCATAGTCTTCGTCGTTTTCGTTCGAGTTGGCTGTCGCGCGCAGGGTATAATCTGCGGCGGTGGCGGCAAGTGCGGATGCGGCCACCAGCGAGGTGGCCACCGCAGCGGTTTTGATGAAGTCTCTGAGCATTCGTTTCCTCCCTGTGATACTCAGTTCAGTTTGCAAATCCCGTTATACTCGGGATCGTCATGGATAGTGCGGGGACATAGGTGATCAGGAAGATCACTATGATTTCGACAGCCAGAAACGGCAGGATCGCCTTGGCAATGGTTTCGACCTTTTCGCGCGATACGGCGGCGGCCACGAACAGCACCAACCCCATAGGCGGAGTGGCCAGACCGACGGTCAGGTTAACGCTCATGATAATAGCAAAGTGGATCGGGTCCACGCCGAGGCTGGTAAAGATCGGGCCAAGGATGGGACCAAGAATGATGATTGCCGGGCCTGCGTCCAGAAACATGCCCACGACAAACAGCAACAGGTTGATCAGGAATAGCAAGATCAGCGGGTTTTCTGACAGGCCAAGGATCAGTGCCGCCAATTGTTCAGGCGCATGGCTAAGGCTGACAACGGTCTTGAATGCCATCGCCGCGCCCACCAGCAGCAAAACCACGGCCGAGGTCAGGCCCGCGTTGCTGAGGATCTCGGGCACTTCTTTCAGGGTCAGTGTGCGCAGGACGAAGAAGCCGATGATGAAGGCGTACCCCACAGCAACCGCAGCAGCCTCGGTCGGAGTAAAGATGCCGCCGAGGATCCCGCCCAGAATGATAACGGGGGTCAGCAGCGGGAAGAACGCCTTGAGACTGGCCTGACGACGCTCGCCCCATGTGTATTTGCGGCTGGCGACGGGGAAGTCGTATTTGTCGGCCATCACTTTGATCATCAGCATCAGGCCAACGCCCACCATCACACCCGGCACAATACCCGCAAGGAACAGGGCGGCCACGCTTTCACCCATCACATAGGCATAGATGATCATGATGCCCGAGGGCGGAATGATTGGCCCGATCACCGAGCTGGCCGCTGTGATCGCAGCGGCGAAGCGGCGGGTATAGCCCTGTTTTTCCATCGCCGGGATCAGCATAGACCCCAGTGCCGAGGTATCTGCGACCGCCGAGCCCGATAGTCCTGCAAACAGGATCGAACTCAGGACATTCACGTGGGCCAGACCGCCGCGCAGGTGCCCCATCAGGGCCTGCGAGAACTCGACCAGACGAATGGTGATGCCGCCACGGTTCATCAGCTCTCCGGCCAGCATGAAGAAGGGAATGGCCATCAACGGGAAGCTGTCCATACCGTTGTAGACGTTCCGGTACAGCAGAGTGATGTCGGCGGTCTGACCGTTCAGCCACAGCAGAATGCCGGGCGCGGCCAAAAGCGCGAAAAAGACCGGCAGGCCGATCATCAGGAAAATCAGGAAGGTGGGCAGGAACCAGATCAGCATCTATTCAGCCCCCACCGGTGCATCTGCGATTTCGGGCAGCAAGTCCCCGCCGCCCATCATCTTGACGATCGACCGCAGGATAAGCTCGATATTGACGACCAGCAGAAGGATGACCCCCACCAGCAACGATGCCATCATCCAGCTGCGCGGGACGCGGTACCACTCGTCAAACCCCAGCGAGGTCGGAATATAGAGCGCCGCCGTGGCGAAGCGGCCGCCAAAACCCGTGACCTCGGACCAGCCGATATTCACGGCGACGGCCAACACTGCCAGCGAGACGAAAAGCAGAAACAGCATCAACACCTGCCCCAGCACGCGCGGCAGCATCATGGGCAGCATATCAATCGCCACAAACCCGCCACGCCGGAACGCGGTGGGGGCCATCAGTCCGGTCATCCACAACATGCAGAAGCGCGCGGCCTCATCTGGCCAGGGTAGGGCGTTGCCTAAAACGTATCGGAAGAACACCTGAATCAGGATTGCGATCACCATCAATGCAATCGCAACGACACCGACCGCGCGGCCCAAACGCAGCACGGTTTCGTTCACGAATGCAATCGGCGCAAGCGCCGTTGCCAGTCCGCCCATGCGGATCCTCCCTTGTTCAGCCGCAGGTTTGTACCGCGGTCGTCAAATCACGCCTAGTGCTGCGCGAATTGGCCGAGTTTCCCGGCGTAAAAGGTCAGCGCGTCTCCGTCCGCCATGCTGACTTTCAGGACTTTGCCCACCACGATCACGTGATCGCCTGCATCGTGATAGGCGTGCTGTTCGCACTCAAACCGCGCCAGACAATCCGGCAGTAGAGGTGTTCCGTTCCCGCAGCGGTCGTGGTCGATATCCCGCAGGGCGAATGCGTCTTTCGAGCAGCCAAAACACAGATCGGCCTGTTCCGACGATAGCACGTGCACGCTGAAATGGCGCGCTTTGTGGAAATAGGGGAACCGGCGCGAATTGCGGTCGCCTGCCCACATCACCAACGGGGGGTCCAGCGACAGCGATGAAAAGCTGTTGGCGGTGATGCAGACCGGGCCATCGTCGCTGTCACAGGTGACGATGGTCACGCCGGTCGCAAACTTGCCAAAAGCGTCCCGCAAGGTGCGGGTGTCATCTTTATGCGGGACGAATGTGTGAGTGATGTCCTTTGAGATTGCGTTCATCATGGTACCTCATGCCCCAGCGCCGCCTCGTACAGGCGGAACCAGCTTTCGCGATCCAGATTTACTTTCAATGCGTCCGAGATGCTTTTGATCCGGTCCAGATTGTTCGTGCCCATAACCGGAAGAATTCCTGCTGGGTGCGCCAATAGGAAAGCGATGGCGACTGCCGCGCGATCCACGCCGAATTCGGCAGCTATCTCATCTGCAACTATGCCGACCGGAGGGTTTCCGGCCATCAGCAACCCACCCCCCAGCGGAGACCACGCCATAACGTTCTGGCCGTGCTGCTGATGAAAGGCAAGATCGCCATTGGTGAAAGGGCTTATCTGACCCAGAGACAGCTCGATCTGGTTGGTGACCAGCGGCGTCTTCATCGCCGATTGCAGCAGGTTCCAGTCCCAGGGACGGAAGTTCGACACGCCGACAGCGCGCACTTTGCCGCTGGCGACCACCTCATCCAGTGCGGCGCCGGTTTCATGGTGGTTCATGAACGGATCAGGACGGTGGATCAGCAACAGGTCAATATGGTCGATGGCCATCTCGGTCAAAGAAGTATCGACCGATTTCAGGATATGCGCGCGCGAGGTGTCGTAGTACTTGACCGTCGCGTCCGAATACCGTCCGCAGGGCGCGACGATATCGCATTTGGTGACGATCTCCATCTTTGACCGCAGGGTCGGACTGGCGCGCAGGGCGGCACCCAGAATGCCTTCGGCCGTGTAGTCGCCGTAGATATCCGCCTGATCGAAACTGGTGATACCCTGATCCAGACAGGCTTGTATCTTGGCCTCGACATGCGCGGCCGAGGTGTCATCGTCATCCCCGATGCGCCACATACCATATACAATGCGGCTCAGTTCCAGCGTGTCGGATAGTTTCACACGGTGCATCAGCGACGAACTCCATTGCCCAGCGGGGTGGCCGGGGTCTTTGCAGGCAAGCGCCCGTATTCTTCAGGCAGCGAGCAGGTTTTCAGATTGGGCAGAACGCGGGCCCCGAAATGCTTGGCCTCATCCATGTGCGGATAGCCCGAGAAGATGAAAGCGCGGATACCCATCTTCTGATATTCCTCGATTTTGGACATCACCTGGTCGGTCGATCCGACCAAAGCCGCGCCGCAGCCCGAACGCGCGCGGCCCACACCTGTCCAAAGGCCCGGCTCGACATAGCCATACTCATCCGCCAGATCACGGTTTTTGGCCTGATGCGCCACGCCCAGAGAGGTCGAATCCAGCGCCCGCTCCCGGATCGCACGGCCATATTCGTCATCCAGCTTCGAAACGATGTAGTCCGCATATTCCTGCGCTTCGGCCTCGGTATCGCGGACGATCATGTGAACGCGCAGACCGTAATCCAGCGTGCGGTTGTAGTTTTCAGCCACCGCGTGAACGGCCTTCATCCGCTCGGCCAGTTGATCCTTGGTTTCCGGCCACATCAGGTAGACATCGCAATGCTCGCCGCAAAGATCGAGCGCAGAAGGGGAGTAGCCTCCGAAATACAGTAGCGGACCCCCAGTCTGATAGGGCTTGGCCGGGTCAGTGGTCAGGCCAGAGAAGTTATAGACCTCACCCGCATGGTTGATCTCATCCTGAGTCCAAGCTTGCTTGAGGATCTCGACCACCTCGCGGGACCGCTGATAGCGGAACGCGCTGTCGGCCTTTTCGCCGGGGAAATCAGACGAGATGATGTTCACCGTCAGCCGCCCTTGCAGCATGTGATCCAGCGTTGCAATTGTACGCGCCAGCATGATCGGCTGCATCTCGCCACAGCGCACGGCGGCCAGCAAATTGATCTTGTCGGTGATCGGCGCGCAGCCAGCCACGAAACTCAGCGTGTCCTGACCGACCTGATAGGAAGACGGGCACAGTATGTTGCGGAACCCTTGCGCCTCGGCCTCGCGGACGATGCCGGAACAATGCTCCCAACTCGACCGCAAGTCACCATCTGGGACACCCAGAAACTGATAATCGTCTGAGCACAGCGCGGCGAACCACGAAACCTCGGCCGCATCCAGATCGGGGGATGTGATGGGGACGATGGTCATTTGATTCGTTCTCCGTGCATCTTTTGACTTTCCTCTTGCGTAGCAATCACTTTGATGTAGATCAATAGTGTATCAATTTTTTCCGCGACTCGGTGAAGCACCTCGAAAATGACTGCCAACAGCCGCAACCCCAACGCGCTGCCGATCTATGTGCAGATCGCCGAGCTTCTGATCCGCGACATCGCCGCGGGCCGATTGATCGATGGTGAGCGTTTGCCGCCCGAACGGGACATGGCGGCCAACCTCAATGTCTCGGTCGGGACGCTGCGAAAATCGCTGGCGGAGCTTGAGAAAAAAGGGATGTTGGAGCGTATCCAGGGCTCGGGCAATTACATCCGCGAGACCGGGACGCAGAACAGCGTTTATGCGATGTTCAGGCTGGAACTGCCCCAGGGCGGGGGTCTTCCGCGCGCGGATATCCTGTCGGTGGATCATCTGGAAAAGCCCTCAGATCTGCCGGAATTCGGTACATCGCCCAAGGGGTCGCGAGTGCGCCGGATGCGCTATTTGAATGACACAATCATCGCGGTCGAGGAAATCTGGCTGGATGATTCCGCCGGAAAGGTCGATCAGGCGCTGCTGTCGGATTCGCTTTATCGCTATTACCAGCATCAGCTTGGATTCTGGATCACGCGGGCTGAGGATCGGGTTTCGGTCCGTGCGCTGCCTGCGTGGACGCCTGCGACCTTCACCAAACCCGCTGGCGAAACGGCCGGTTATATTGAGCGGTTCAGCTGGTCCGAGGGGCCAGAACCAGTCGAGTTTTCAAAAACGTGGTTCGACCCGGATCGGGCCACCTATGTCCAACGTCTGAAATAAAAGGAAAAACGCATGACCCGGACCATCCATTACGGGCTGATCGGTTGCGGCATGATGGGGCAGGAACACCTGCATAACATCGCGTTGCTAGAAGGTACGCGCGTCTCGGCGATTTTCGAACCCGACGCCGCGATGGCCAAGGCAGCGCAGACGATTGTACCGGATGCGCAGATGGTGGGTTCGGTCGAAGATCTGCTGGCCGTGGATGATCTGGATTGCATCGTGATTGCCAGCCCCAACCATCTGCACGTGGATCAGATCGAGCAGATCGCGCGGGTGCGACCTTTGCCTTTGCTGGTCGAGAAACCTCTGTTCACCGACCCTGCAGATGCGGCGCGGCTTGACTCCATCCAGCGCGACTACCCTCATCCGATCTGGGTGGCGATGGAGTATCGCTATATGCCGCCCATCGCAGCCTTGATTGAGGGGGCGCAGGTGACCGGCGGCGTTAAAATGCTGACCATCAAGGAGCACCGCTTTCCCTTTCTGGAAAAGGTCGGCAACTGGAATCGCTTCAACCGCAATACAGGCGGAACCTTTGTCGAAAAATGCTGCCATTTCTTCGACCTCATGCGCCTGATCCTGCAATCGGACCCGGTGCGCGTGACGGCCAGCGGAGGGCAGGCTGTCAATCATTTGGACGAGGCGTATGACGGAGAAACACCCGACATTCTGGACCATGGCTATGTAATGGTCGATTTCGCCTCGGGCGCGCGAGCAATGCTGGAGCTGTGTATGTTCGCCGAAGGCGCGCGGTATCAGGAGGAGATCTCGGCCGTCGGACCAGACGCCAAGATTGAAGCGCAGGTGCCCGGACCCGGCCGTTTCTGGCCCGAGCATCTTGGTGATGCGCCGGTGCCGCAACTGATCGTTAGCCCACGTGCGCCCAAGGGACCGGTCGCCAAGGACATCCCCGTTGATCCAACGCTATTGGCCGCGGGTGACCATAACGGGTCTACTTTCTATCAGCATCAAGGATTCCTAGCCGTCCTGCGGGGCGACAAACCCGCTCCCGAGGTGACCCTGCAGGACGGGATGTGGGCTGTGCGCATGGGTCTGGCCGCGCAACAGGCGCTGGAGACCGGAGAGGCGGTTTGGTTCTAGAACTACTGAGCGGCCTCTTTCTGATGTGCTGACGCCAACAGTGTCGCCAGTTCCGGGCGGCATGAGCCGCAATTCGTTCCGGCCTGCAACGCCTCGCCAATGGCTTCGACGGTCATCAGCCCTTTGGTCTCAATAGCGGTCAGGATGGTGTTCACGCCTACGTCGAAACAGGAACACAGGACCGGACCGGGATCGGGCCGGTCGGCCGGCGCGCGGCCTGACAGCAGGTCGGGCACCTGTGGCAGAGTCGCAAGATAGTCGCGCATCACCGCCACGGGCTCGGGCGAAATGAACAGTGCAGCGACCAGTTGTCCGTGTTCGTGAAACGCCAGCCGCGCCATGCCGCGCGCCGGGTCCTCAACTATGGTTGTCTGCGCCTCGGGCAATCCGAAAAGATCACGCGCGGTGGTTTGCCAGTCATTTATTGTGCCCATCCCGGCCAGTTCAGCGCGATAGCCGAGTTTTGTGGGGGTCTGCGCCCAATACTCGCAAACCGGTTTCATTTCGCGATGTGACACCGCAAACCCGTACCATTTGGCGTCAAAGCGGGTGACGTTCACCACGGAGGCTTTGCTTTCAGGCTGCCCGGATACAGGGTCGGTCGCCGCCGCGACCACGGCGTCGATCCGGGCTGAAGGGGCGGTTTCTCCGGTCCAGTGTATAGGCGCAAAGACCTGTCCTTGTGTGACATCGCTGGTAATCCGGGCCCGCAGGACGGATGTTCCATGCGGGCTTGCGACCCGCACCAGATCGGCGGAGTTTATCCCCGTGGCGCGCGCATCACCGGGGTGAATGTCCAGAAACGGCTCGGGCAGGTGGGCCGACAGCCGCGCCGACAGACCGGTGCGGGTCATCGTGTGCCATTGGTCGCGCAGCCGACCGGTGTTCAGCCAGAACGGATAGCGCGGTTCTGTTTTGGCTGCAGGCGCGCGCCATGTAACTGGTAAAAGCCGCGCCTTGCCGTCGGGGTGATAGAATTGCCCATCCGCAAAGAACCGCCCGCCCTGCCGTGTGGCGGTGACAGGCCAGCGCGTCGGTTGCAGAGCGTCATAACCCACAGCATCCAAGTCGCTGAGGCCCGAGATATCGAAATCGCGCCCGAACTTGGCGGCAATGCCGGACAGGGTTGCATACTCACGAAAAATCTCTCCGGGCGTTTGATAATCGAAGGCTGAGGCCCATCCCATCCGTCGTCCGACCTCGGCCAGAATGTCCCAATCCGCGCGCGCTTGTCCCGGTGCGGGCAGGACCGAACGTTGTCGGCTGATCGTGCGGTCGGAATTGGTGACTGTGCCGTCTTTTTCGGCCCACGCGGCCGCAGGCAGCAGCACGTCGGCCAGCCGCGCCGTATCGGTGCGGGCGGTGATATCCGAGACCACGGTGAACGGGCAGGCCGCGATGGCATCGCGCACCGCGTCGGCCTCGGGCATTGAAACCACGGGGTTCGTGTGGATCACCCACAGCGCCTTGACGCGCCCGTCGCCCACGGCGCGGAACAGGTCCACGGCCTTGAGGCCCGGGGCCTCGGGCATGGTCGGGGCCGACCAGAAATCGCGCACGGCGGCGCGGTGATCGGCGTTTTCGATATCCAGATGACAGGCGAGCATATTGGCCAGACCGCCGACCTCGCGCCCACCCATCGCGTTGGGCTGACCGGTGACCGACAGAGGCCCGCAGCCGGGCTTGCCGATCCGCCCCGTGGCCAGATGGCAGTTCAGGATCGCGTTAACCTTGTCACTGCCCGCGCTGGATTGGTTCACGCCCTGACTGAAGATCGTCACAACCTTTTTAGTGCTCAACCACATCTGACAGAACTGCGCGATGTCGTCGGTGTCGAGACCGGTGACCGAGACATCATCGGCCAGCGCACTGTCCAGCGCCGCTTGAATGCCGGTGGTGTGGGGCAGGAAATCCGTATCCACTAGCCCGGTTGCGTCGATCTGCGTCAGCAGATGGTTGAACAGCGCCACATCGCTGCCTGCTGCCAGCGGCAGGTGCAGATCGGCACTGTCACACGATGCCGTCCGGCGCGGGTCGATCACGATGATCTTGGTCCCGCGCGCCTGCTTCGCCGCCATCAGGCGTTGATACAGAACCGGGTGGCACCACGCCAGGTTGGACCCGACCAGCACGACCAGATCGGCCTCGTCCAGATCCTCATAGGTGCCGGGCACGGTGTCAGTGCCAAAAGCGCGTTTGTGGCCCGCAACGGTCGAGGCCATGCACAGCCGCGAATTCGTGTCGATATTGGCCGAGCCGATGAAGCCTTTCATCAGCTTGTTGGCGACATAGTAGTCCTCGGTCAGCAACTGACCCGAGACATAAAAGGCCACTGAATCCGGCCCGTGTTCGGCGATCGTGTCGCGGAACCGGTCGGCGACCAGTTGCAGCGCGTCGTCCCAGCCAGTCTCTTCGCCCGCAACCACGGGCGCTAGCAGCCGTTGCGATAGACCCACTGTTTCTGCCAAAGCCGAGCCTTTGGAACACAGCCGCCCCTGATTGGCCGGGTGATCTGGGTCGCCGGTGACGGTCAGGCCACCTGCGCCATCCGGTTGCAGCAGAACACCGCAGCCCACCCCACAATAAGGGCAGGTTGAGCGTGTGGTGCAGGCACTCAGGTCTATCACGCGGCGCTCCTTTGCCCCAGCGAGGTGCTGTCCAGCAGGATGCGATCGCCGTCCAACTGCACCGGGTAGGTAGCGATCTGGCCTTCGTCCGCGCCTTGTGCCTGACCCGAGTTCAGGTCGAACACCCAATTGTGCAGCGGGCAGGTGACGGATTGGCCATGCACGATGCCTTCGGAGAGCGGCCCGCCCTTGTGGGGGCAGGTGTCCGAGGCCGCAAAGACCTCATCTTTGGCAGTGCGGAACAGGGCGATGCAGCCCACGGGCGTTTTCACCACGCGCGCGCCGCGCAGGGGGATGTCGTCGATATGTCCGATGTCGATCCAGCTCATTCTGCGGCCTCCAATGTCAGATCGGCCATGGGCGCAAAGCGCGGGGCCTCTTTGGCCTGCTCGGCCCATGGGTCTTTGCGGTAGATGGACTGGCTGAGTTCAAACCGTTCAACCAGCGCGCGGCGGTTTTCGAGGTTATCCACCACGGTCTCCTTGATCCAGTCGAGGCCCACCTTCGCCATCCATTTATACAAACGGTCCAGATACTTACCACCCTCGCGATAGGCTTGGGTGACGGCCATGACGACCTCAATCGCCTCGTCTTCGGTGGGGACTTGCACCAGCAGTTCGGTTTCCCTGACATCCATGCCAGCCGCGCCGCCGATGCTGATCTGGAAGCCCGAGTCCACGCAGACCACACCGATATCCTTGCAAGTTGCCTCGGCGCAGTTGCGCGGGCAGCCCGAGACCGCCAGCTTCAGCTTGTGCGGCGTCCATGAACCCCACAGGATTTTCTCAAGCTTCACGCCGAGGCCCGTGCTGTCCTGCGTCCCAAAACGGCAATGATCGGTGCCGACACAAGTTTTCACCGTGCGTAGACCCTTGGAATACGCGTGGCCCGAGACCAGCCCGGCCTTGTTCAGATCGGACCAGATATAGGGCAGGTCCGCCCCTTTCACGCCCAACAGATCGATGCGCTGCCCGCCGGTGACTTTGACCGTGGGCACATCGTATTTCTCGGCCGCGTCGGCAATGGCGCGCAGTTCCGCCGGGTTGGTGATGCCGCCCCACATGCGCGGCACAACGCTGAACGTGCCGTCTTTCTGGATGTTGGCGTGTTTGCGTTCGTTGACGAAGCGGCTTTGCGGGTCGTCCTGATACTCCACCGGCCAATCGGCCAGCAGGTAGTAGTTCACCGCAGGTCGGCAGACATGACAGCCGTTGAGCGTTTTCCAGCCCAGTTCCTGCCAGACGGCCTCCTGGCTTTTCAGCTCTTGTGATTTGATCAGGCGACGGACGTCTTCGTGGGTCAGGTCGCAGCAGCCGCAGATCGGCTGTGCAGTGGGCATCTGGAAGTCATCGCCCAGTGTGACCTGCAGCAGTTGCTCGACCAGTCCGGTGCATGTTCCGCAGGAGGCGCTGGCCTTGGTGGTCGCGCGGATGGCGCCCAGATCGGTTGCGCCGCCTTCGATAGCGGTGGTGATGTCGGATTTGCAAACGCCGTTGCAGCCACAGATTTCCGCCTCAGGCGGCAATGCTGCAACGGCTGAGAGAGGGTCCGCAGAGCCGCCCCCCTGATAGGCCGGGCCGAAGATCAGCGTCTCACGCATCTCGGACACGTCCTCGCCATCGCGGATCAGGCCAAAGAACCAGTTGCTGTCGCCGGTGTCGCCATACATAACCGCACCGACCAGCTTATCGCCTTCGAGAATCAGCCGTTTATAGACGCCGCGCGCTGGATCGCGGAACACGATGTCCTCGCGGGTCTCGCCCTCGGCAAAGTCGCCTGCACTGAACAGATCACAGCCGGTGACTTTCAGTTTGGTCGACAACGAGCGCTGTTTGAACGCCGCGTCCTCACCCAACAGGGTCTGCGCCAGCACCTTGGCCTGATCGTAGAGCGGCGCGACAAGGCCAAAGACCTCGCCCTGATGTTCGACACATTCACCGACGGCATAGATATCGGCGTCCGAGGTGATCATTTGGTCATCGACATGAATACCCCGACCCACGGCAAGGCCCGTTTCCTGCGCCAGCCCGGTGTTGGGGCGGATGCCCACAGCCATCACCAACAGGTCGCAGGGCAATTCCGTGCCGTCCTCCAACAGCAGCGCCCGGGCCTTGCCATCCTTGCCCGCGATTTCGGTCGATTTGGCATTCAGCAGAACGGTGATGCCTTTTTCTTCTAGAGATTTCTTCAGCAGGTACCCTGCGGCAGGGTCCAACTGACGTTCCATCAAGTGGCCCATGATATGCACGACGGTCACATCAGCCCCGCGCGCGGCCATGCCTGCGGCGGCCTCAAGCCCCAGCAAGCCGCCACCGATCACGACGACCTTGTTGCCCGCGCCCATGCCCATCATCTGTTCTGTGTCTTCCAGATCGCGATAGGCGATGACGCCGTCCAGATCATGTCCCGGCATCGGGATCATGAAGGGGTTCGAACCGGTGCCGAAGATCAGTTTGTCGTAGGGAACATGACCGTTCTCGCCTTCGACCACTTTCAACTCGCGGTCGATTTTGACCACTTTCTCGCCAAACCGACATGTGATCCCACGTTCGGAATACCAGGCGTCGTCATGGGTCACGATCTCTTCGTAAGTCTGATCACCTGCCAGAACCGGGCTGAGCATGATGCGGTTGTAATTCCCGCGCGGTTCGGCGTTGAACAGGGTGATGTCGAACGCATCGGGGGCAGCGTCGGTCAGGTGCTCCAGCACCCGGCCCGAGGCCATGCCGGCTCCGATGACAACCAATTTCTGTTTCATATCAGTTCACTCCGCGGCAATGGCTTTGGGGGCAGGGGATTTGGGCTTGGGTTTGGCCCCATGCTCGTATTCCTCAAGGAAATCCAACACCTCTTGCCGGTATTCGTAGTAATCAGGATGGGCCAGCAGCGCCTTGCGGGTGCGCGGGCGCGGCAGGTCGACATTGGTGATCTTGCCGATGGTGGCCTGCGGGCCGTTTGTCATCATCACCACGCGGTCGGCCAGCAGGATCGCCTCGTCCACATCATGGGTGACGCAGATGGTGGTGACTTTGGTCCGCGACCAGACCTCCATCAGAACCTCCTGCAGCTCCCACCGGGTGAGGCTGTCGAGCATCCCGAAGGGTTCATCCAGCAGCAACAGTTTCGGCGACAGGGCAAAGGCGCGGGCGATGCCCACACGCTGGCGCATCCCGTTCGACATATCAGCGGCGGATTTGTCCATCGCATCCGCCAGACCGACCCGTTCAAGGTAATATTCCACCACATCCTGCCGCTCGGCCTGGCTGGCGCGTGGATAGACGCGGTCCACGCCGACCGAGACGTTTTCCTTGGCGGTCAGCCATGGGAACAGCGAGGGCGACTGAAACACAACGGCGCGTTCCGGATCCGCGCCTTCGACGTGGCGGCCATCCAGCTTGATCGCACCCTTGGAGATTTCGTTCAGACCAGCGGCCATGGTCAACACCGTGGACTTGCCGCAGCCCGAGTGGCCGATCAGCGAGATGAATTCGCCACGGTTGAGTTTCAGGTTGAAATCCTCGACCACGGTCAGCGGGCCTTTGGGTGTGGGGTAGACCTTGTGCAACTGGCTGAAATCCAGATAGCGATCTTCGATCAGACCCGATTGCGCCTCTTTCACCGCTGCCGGGACACCGTGGATCGGGGTGACGTCGGGCAGGGTCTTGGTGCCTTCAACCTTGGCCTCGATGCCCACATCCATCAGGTATTTCGTGACCTCGCCACGCAGCGCCTTGAACGTCTCATCATGGTTCATGGCGGACCGGTCGCGGGGGCGGGGGATCGAGACCTTGAACTCGGTCCCCAACGTGCCATCGGGGTTCAGCGGGATGATGCGGTCGGCCAGCAGGATCGCTTCGTCCACGTCATTGGTGATCAGGACACAGGTCTTGCGGTTGGCCTCCCAGATCTTTTCGATCTCTTCCGCCAGATTGCCACGGGTCAACGCATCCAGCGCCGACAGGGGCTCGTCCAGCAGCAGAACCTCGGGGTCCATCGCCAGTGCGCGGGCCACGTTCACCCGTTGACGCATGCCGCCAGACAGTTCGGCAGGGCGGCGGGTGGCAGCGTGGCTGAGGCCAACCATCTTAATGAAATGGGCAACCTTTTCCTCTTTCTCAGCCTTGGGCATCTTGGGAAAGACCGCGTCCACGGCCAGCCGCACATTGCCCGCCACCGTCAGCCACGGCATCAGCGAGTAGTTCTGAAAGATCACCCCCCGTTCCGGCGCGGGGCCGGTGATGGCTTTGTCGCGAAAGGTTACGCTGCCCTTGGAGGGGAATTCGATCCCCGCCATCAGGTTGATCAGCGTGGTTTTGCCGGTGCCGGAAAAGCCCAGCAGTACCACGAATTCACCTTCCTGAACCGAGAGGTTGATGTCTTTCAGCACATCCGTCGCAGCGGTGCCGGTGCCAAAAGATTTGCTGACATTCTTGAAGTCGATCACAGCCATTTGGGTCACCGGTTGTTCGAGAAGGTAAACAGCGACTGCAGCGCATACATCACGCGATCCAGCAGGAAGCCGATGATGCCGATGGTAAAGACGGCAACCATTATCTTGGCGAGTGAGCTGGACGAGCCGTTCTGGAACTCATCCCAAACAAACTTGCCCAGACCGGGGTTCTGCGCCAGCATTTCAGCCGCGATCAGAACCATCCAGCCAACGCCAAGCGACAGACGCAAGCCGGTGAAGATCAGCGGTAGGGCCGAGGGCAGCACCAGCTTGGTGATCTTGGTATAGGTGTTCATTTTCAGAACTTTGGAGACGTTCACCAGATCCTTGTCGATCGACGCCACACCCAGCGAGGTGTTGATCAGCGTGGGCCACAGCGAACACAGCGTCACGGTGATGGCCGAGATCAGGAAGGATTTCGCGAACCAGCCGTCATTGGTGACGTAAACGGCCGAGACGATCATGGTCACAATTGGCAGCCAGGCCAGCGGCGAGACGGGTTTGAAAATCTGGATCAGCGGGTTCAGCGCCGCATTTGCGGTGGGCGACAGGCCCGCAGCGATGCCCAGCGGAACAGCAACGATGGTGGCGATCAGAAAACCGAAGAACACGGTTTTGATCGAGGTCCAGATTTGGTTGTAATAGCTCGGCGCGCCGGTATATGCGACCTCTTTGACTTTTTGGGGCTGGCCCGCGTCGATGAACTTCTGGTTGCGCTTTTCGACCATCGCCTCGAACTTGGCCTTTTTGGCGGCCTTGGCCTGTGCGTCCTGATGCAGGCTAATGGCTTCGGACCAGACCTGCGCCGGACCAGGCACTGCGCCCAGCGAGGTTTGCACCTTGGGTGCCAGCGTGCCCCACATCAGAAGGAAGGCGAAAATGGCCAGCAGCGGCACGACCAGCAGGCGCCAAATCTCGCCCATCTGGGCGCGCGGGTTGTCGCCTGCACCGGCCTTCAGGATGGGGGTGATCCAGGCCAGGCCCAGAACCTGAAACCATTTATCGGCGGCGTTGATCCGGGTGAACAGGCGGGCGCGTCGGGCCTCGCGTTCAGCATCAGCGGATAGCGTATCGTGGTCGATGGCTGTCATCTTGCGGTCTCCTGGCCCGGTCGTTCAGCGCCGGGCGGGGTGGAATTCTGTATCAATGGGGAAGCCCCCCAGCCACCAAGGGCTGGGAGGCAGGGGAGTTAACCCTGAACTTCGGTGCCGATGACGACCTGCTCGCCTTTCAAGCCAATCGGCAGGCTTTGCAGATAGGCGTTGGGCTGACGGGCGTCATAGGGAATGCCGTCGATGATATCCTCGGCGGGCGTGGGGGCCTTGTAGCCGTCGCTGTCCCAGGGGAAGTCGGCCTCATTCGCCAGGCCTTCGTCGACCAGCATCCGGGCGGCGTCCAGATAGATGTCGGGGCGATAGACGGACTTGGCGACTTCGTCATACCACGCGTCGGCCTGTGGCTCGGCGATCTGACCCCAGCGGCGCATCTGGGTCAGGTACCAGATGGCGTCCGAATAGAACGGGTAGGTCGCGTTGTAGCGGAAGAAGACGTTGAAATCGGGCACTTCACGCTTATCGCCCTTTTCATATTCGAACGTACCCGTCATCGAGTTCGCGATCACGTCGTAATCGGCACCCACATATTCCGGCTGGCTCAGCATCTCGACCGCGGCGGGGCGGTTGGCGTTGTCGTTTTCATCCAGCCACATCGCGGCGCGGATCAGCGCCTTAGTGACGGCGCGGGTGGTGTTGGGATACTGCTCGGCGAACTCGGCATTGATGCCAAAGACCTTTTCGGGGTTGTTCTTCCACAGCTCATAATCGGTGATGACCGGCACGCCGATGCCTTTGAACACGGCTTGCTGGTTCCACGGCTCACCTACGCAATAGCCATAGATGGTGCCCGCTTCCAACGTGGCCGGCATTTGCGGCGGAGGCGTCACCGACAGGAACACATCCGCGCCGATCTGGCCGGTTACGTTCTCGGGGCTGTAATAGCCCGGATGCAGGCCACCAGCGGCCAGCCAGTAACGCAGTTCGTAGTTGTGGGTCGAAACGGGGAAGACCATGCCCATGTTGAACGGCTTGCCTTCGGATTTGTATTTCTCGACCACCGGCGCCAGAGCTTCGGCCGAAATCGGGTGCTGCGGGCGGCCATCGTCCATTTTCGGGATGTTCGGCTTCATCTCTTCCCAGACCTCGTTCGATACGGTGATGCCGTTGCCGTTCAGGTCCATCGAGAAGGGGGTGATGATATGCGCCTCGGTGCCATACCCGATCGTTGCGGCCAGCGGCTGACCGGCCAGCATGTGCGCGCCGTCCAATTGTCCGTCGATCACGCCGTCCAGCAGCACTTTCCAGTTGGCCTGCGCTTCCAGCGTCACAAACAGACCCTCATCCAGGAAGTACCCGTTCTCATAGGCCACAGCCAGCGGGGCCATGTCGGTCAGTTTGATAAAGCCAAAGGTCAGCTCGTCCTTCTCCAGCTCCAGCGTTTCGGCCAGCGCGGGGCTGATCAGGGCGGTGGTGGCGACAAGGCCTGCAAGCAATTTCTTCATGTGGGTTTGTCCCTTTCTTGGTCCCGGTCAACCGGGGGGGTGAAAAACAAAAAGCCGCTGCACGCTCTGGCCGGGAGGAGGTGACCAGAGAGTGAGCGGCTTTGCTCAGTCGTTCCCAAACTTTGGGATAAATTCTTGCGGCACACGCCTTTGCGTGCCGATAGGTTCAGAGTGGTAAATGCGCCGTTGCCGATCAAGCGATTTTGCTGCAACGCGGCGTTAAATGCTGCAATCGCGCGGTGTTGCGCGCGCGTCTGCCTAATTCTTAGGCGTCAGATATCCTGAGGATCAAAAATGCGCCCATCCAAGAACGCATCCCGCTTTAGCGACAGCTGCCCGTTATGGGAAGCAACGGGCGTGGTCTCACGAATCGCGCCTTCCAGCTTTTCCGACGCACCGGGCAGATCGGCCCCCAATCCTGCTAGTTGATTGCGGTAGATATCGCTGCGGAACACGCTGCCCGCTTGGGCCAGCGCCAGATGTGGGTCCAGACCGTATCGTTGCGCCAGACGGTGGGCGATCCACTTGGCCTGACTGCGCCATGGGAAGTTTGCGGCCCCGTCGTGGAACTCGACAAATCCCGGCACCTCGCGCTGTTCGGCGTGGCCTGTGATGGTAAAGCGCCCCGAGAGCGCCCGGTCGATCAGTTCCGAAGGCAGGTTCAGATAGGTGTCTCGGGCAAGGATTTCTGCGGCGGCGGTGTGGCTGCCCGGTTGGCCCAGCCAACGCCCGGCGCGCCAGACGGCCCGCATCAGCTTGCCCAGCAGATGCGGCTCGGTATCCGCCCAGTCGGTGCGCACGGCCAGTACCTTTTCCGGCGCAAAGGCCCAGATTGCCTGACCGGGTAGCAGTAACGCCCCCGCCTGCGATTCCACAGCGACCGAACCCCAGGGTTCACCCACACAGAAAGCATCCACATCACCCTCGGCCAAAGCCTGCGCCATCAGCGGCGGCGGGATGGTGCGCACCTCGACCCCTATTTTGGACAGTTCGGTAGCCTCAAGCCAGCAATGCAGCAATTCCACATGCAGGGAAAAGGGGAAAGGCACACCAAATACCAAAGGCCCATCGGCGACCGAGGCCAGCGCAGTAGCGGCCTTGAACGGATCGCGGAAATCGAACTCATAGCCTGCGTCGCGCAAGCGGATCTCCAACGCGCGGCTAACACCGATCACATCGCCGTTTACCGATAGGACCGACACGGCGGACAAGGGTTGTGTCACTCCGCCCAGCCCCAAGGCCATGGCAACAGGGACCGGCGACAGCAGGTGCGCGGCATCCACCCGCCCAAAGGCCAGCATGTCGCGCACGGATGACCATGAGGGCGCGGCGATCAGGTCCAGTTCGATCCCTTCAGCCCGGGCCAGACCCATCTCATGCGCCACGATCAGGGGGGCGGCGTCCACCAGCGGTACATAAGCAACGGGTAGGGTCACAGCGTTCATGACAACAGCCCCGAGGCGGTGACAAGCGCCTCGGCCACGTCGGCGACGCGGCGGCCCTGATCCATCGCGGCCTTGCGCAGCAGGGCATAGGCCTCTTCTTCCTCGACCCCGCGCGCCTTCATCAGCAGACCCTTGGCGCGGTCGATCACCTTGCGTTCCTCCAGCGCACGTTTGGTTTCGGCCAGTTCGCGGCGCATCTGACGGACGATCTGGAACCGCGCGATGGCCGCATCCAGCACGGGCTTCAGCCGATCCGGCTGCATTCCGTCAACCACATAAGCCGACAAGCCCGCCTCAATCGCGGTCGAGGCCAGATCTCCGGCTGCGCCCGAGACGAACATGGCCACGGGCCGTTCTAGAGGCCCGGATGCAAGCGTCAGTTCCTCAAGCATATCGCGGGTCGGGTTGTCGATATCGATCAGCACCACATCCGGAATCAAGGCGGCAATCTTGCGCGCAAGGCTGGAGACGTTGCCGATCACGTGCACATCATAAGCCCCGGACGCCCGAAGGGCATCGACGATGGCAATCGCACGCTCGCGGTCTTCCTCTACGACGACAATGGTCAGGGTGTCTGGCATGGCACCTTTTCACCGGGTGGCCGCGCGATCTCAAGAGTTCGGTGGCTTTTCCGTCGGGGCGCGGGACTGGGTGCCTAAAAAACAGTCAAACCCGCCGCGTGAATGTTCATGGCGCGCAAATCTTTTCGCCTATCGGAAACCTACGACCGTGTGCGGAGCGAAAAGTGATGTCGTTTTTCGGCATTCAAACGTCTTTTCTGCTTGCTGCACTGCCGAGGGGTTTCTAGGTGTGGCGGCGGGACACCCCTCCCCAACGAGGGGCGTGTATCTGGAAGGGTAATACACATGAGCATTGAACGACCGGCGACGCGGCCGGCGAATCCGCGTTTTTCCTCGGGCCCCTGCGCCAAACCCCCCACATTTGATCTGAACAAGTTGGCCGATGCTGCGCTGGGCCGGTCGCACCGTGCAGCCGTGGGTAAGGACAAGCTGAAAGCGGCCATCGAAGGCACGCGCGAGGTGCTGGGTATTCCGGCGGATTACAAAATCGGCATCGTTCCCGCATCGGACACCGGCGCGGTCGAGATGGCGCTGTGGTCGCTGCTGGGCGAACGCAAGGTCGAGATGCTGGCGTGGGAAAGCTTTGGTGCCGGTTGGGTCACCGACGTGGTCAAGCAACTGAAAATCGACGCCGAGGTGAAAACGGGGGAGTACGGACAGATCGTCGATCTGGCCTCGGTCGATTTCGTCAACGATGTGGTGTTTACGTGGAACGGCACGACCTCGGGCGTGCGGGTACCCAATGGCGACTGGATCGCGGATGACCGTCAGGGTCTGACGATCTGTGATGCAACCTCGGCTGCCTTTGCGATGGACCTGCCGTGGGACAAGCTGGATGTGACTACGTTTAGCTGGCAAAAGGTACTGGGTGGTGAAGCAGCGCATGGGATGCTGATCCTCAGCCCGCGTGCGGTGGAGCGACTGGAAAGCTACACCCCCGCATGGCCGCTGCCCAAGATTTTCCGCCTGACCAAAGGCGGCAAGCTGATTGATGGCATTTTCACCGGGGCCACGATCAACACGCCTTCGATGCTGGCGGTCGAGGATTACCTGTTTGCGCTGGACTGGGCGCGTTCGGTCGGAGGTCTGCAGGGGTTGATCGCCCGCGCCGATGCCAATGCCGGTGCGGTGCATGCGTTTTGTGACCAGAACGACTGGATCGCCAATCTGGCCGAGGATGCGGAGACGCAGTCGAATACGTCGGTCTGCCTGAAATTCACCGATCCGCGTATTCAGGATGGCGCGACATTCGCCAAAGCCGTTGCCAAACGGCTGGAGGCCGAGAATATCGCGCTGGATATCGGTGCCTATCGCGACGCGCCTGCGGGCCTGCGCATCTGGTGCGGCGGCACGGTTGAGACCTCTGACATTCAGGCCATGCTGCCCTGGCTGGCATGGGCCTTTGAGGCCGAGATCGCTGCGCAAACGGCAGCCGCCTGACAAGATTTTTCGACGAAAAACCTGGGCCCGCTTGTGGCCCGGATACTTCCCCAAAATTCAAGGACCAGAGATATGGCTCCCAAAGTACTCGTATCTGACAAGCTCAGCGAAACCGCCGTGCAGATCTTTCGTGATCGCGGCATTGACGTGGATTTCATGCCCGATCTGGGCAAGGACAAAGACAAGCTAGCCGAACTGATCGGCCAATATGACGGTCTTGCCATCCGTTCCGCCACCAAGGTTACGCCGACACTGCTGGAAAAAGCCGACAATCTGAAGGTCATCGGTCGCGCCGGGATCGGCACCGACAATGTCGACAAGGAAGCGGCCTCGAAGAAGGGCGTGATCGTTATGAACACGCCGTTCGGCAATATGATCACCACTGCCGAACATGCGATTGCGATGATGTTCGCCGTGGCGCGGCAAATCCCCGAGGCCAGCATCTCGACCCATGCGGGCAAGTGGGAAAAGTCCAAGTTCATGGGGATCGAGCTGACCAACAAGACGCTGGGCGTCATTGGCGCAGGCAATATCGGCGGTATCGTTTGCGAGCGTGCGCTGGGCCTGAAGATGAAGGTCGTCGCCTATGACCCGTTCCTGGGCGAAGAGAAAGCCGCAAAGATGGGCGTCGAAAAGGTCGAGCTGGACGAATTGCTGGCACGTGCCGATTTCATCACCCTGCACGTGCCGCTGACCGATCAGACGCGCAACATCCTGAGCCGCGAGAATCTGGCGAAAACCAAGCCGGGCGTGCGCATCGTCAACTGTGCCCGTGGTGGTCTGGTCGATGAAGACGCGTTGGCCGAGATGCTGCAATCGGGCCATGTGGCCGGTGCGGCCTTTGACGTGTTCAGCGAGGAACCGGCCAAGGAAAACGCTCTGTTCAACCTGCCCAACGTCGTCTGCACACCGCATCTGGGTGCTGCCACGACCGAGGCGCAGGAAAACGTGGCGCTGCAGGTGGCCGAGCAGATCTCGAACTACCTACTGACCGGGGCTGTTGAGAACGCGCTGAACATGCCCAGCGTGACTGCTGAGGAAGCCAAGGTCATGGGGCCGTGGATCAAGCTGGCCGGTCATCTGGGCAGCTTCATCGGCCAGATGACCGATGAACCGATCAAGGCGATCAACATCCTTTATGATGGGGTCGCAGCCGAGATGAACCTTGCTGCGCTGAATTGTGCCGCCGTTGCGGGGATCATGAAAAAGGTCAATCCTGATGTGAACATGGTGTCCGCGCCCGTGATCGCGAAAGAGCGTGGTATCAATATCTCGACCACCAATCAGGACAAATCCGGCGCGTTCGAAGGCTATATCAAAGTCACTGTTGTTACTGATAAGCGGGAGCGTTCGATCGGTGGCACGGTGTTCAGCGATGGCAAGCCGCGTTTCATCCAGATTAAGGGCATCAATATCGACGCCGAGGTCGGGGCGCACATGCTCTATACCACCAACGAAGACGTGCCGGGCATCATCGGTGCGCTGGGTCAGACGATGGGCGAGAACGATGTGAATATCGCGAACTTTACCCTTGGTCGGTCTGAGGCCGGGGGCGAGGCGATCGCGCTGCTATATGTGGATGAACCCGTTCCGGCAGAGGCTCGAGCCAAACTGGCTGAGACAGGGCTGTTCACGCAAATCAAACCGCTGGAATTCGACGTCTCCTAACCATCTGTGTTGAAATTCTGAGACAATCCCAGCCCGCGCCGTCCAAGGCGCGGGTATTTTCTTTGCCATGGGCGGTTTTCCCGTCACAAGCAAAGTGAATTTTGGACCCGAGGTTTTTTTATGACGCCCCCCATCTACGCCATTGGCGATATTCACGGTCAGCTTGAGATGCTGCAAACTGCCCTGCGCCGGATCGAACAGGATGGAGGTCCGGATGCGCGGGTCGTGTTTCTGGGCGATTACGTGGATCGCGGGCCGAGCAGTCGCGGCGTTCTTGACCTGTTGATCGAAGGTCAGCGTGCGGGGCGTAACTGGGTCATGGTCCGGGGCAATCACGACCGGATGATGGCGCGGTTCGTGCAGGATTGCGAGGTCGCGGACAGCCACTTGCCGGTCACGCTCAGTTGGTTGCATCCGCGTTTGGGCGGGCGCGAGACATTGGCCTCTTACGGTGTGGATGTCACCGACAATGACCGCATCGTCCATGTCCATCAACGCGCGGTCGAAGCTGTTCCACCGCAGCATCTGGATTTCCTCAATGCTCTGCCGAACTATCACCAAGAGGGCGAAATGCTGTTCGTTCACGCGGGTATCCGGCCGGGCCTTCCGCTGGAGCAGCAATCCGAGAATGACCTGATCTGGATCCGCAACGAATTCCTGATCGAAGCCGCGCCGCATCCGTGGCTGATTGTCCATGGCCACACGCCCGTCGATCAGGCCGAGCATTGCGGCAACCGGGTAAATCTGGATGCGGGCGCAGGCTATGGCCGCCCCTTGGCCACGGCGGTATTTGAGGATCGCAAGTGCCGGCTTTTGACCCCGACGGGACGCGTGCCGCTTAGGTGAAGAGTTCGGCGAAACGCTCGCGCAGGGCGTTTTTCTGCACCTTTCCCATCGTGTTGCGCGGCAACGCGTCCAGAAGGATCAGCTTGCGGGGATGTTTGAACCGCGCCAACTCGGCCTGCGCACGGGCCATGATCGCGTCCAGATCAGGTGTTGCGCCGGGTTCCGCCACCAGCAGGCCGACAGGCGTTTCGCCAAAGTCCGGGTGTGGCACGCCGATCACCGCGCTTTCCAACACGCCGGGCTGATCGTCCAGCAGCATCTCAAGTTCCTTTGGATAGATGTTGAACCCGCCCGAGATGATCAGATCTTTGCCGCGCCCGACGATATGGACATAGCCATCGGCGTCCACTCGACCCAGATCGCCGGTGATGAAAAACCCATCCTCGCGCAGCTCAGCGGTGGTTTTCTCGGGCATTTGCCAATAACCCTGAAAGACGTTCGGACCGCGCACCTCGATCATGCCGATCTCACCCTGCGGCAGGGTCTCTCCGCTTTCGGGGTCGGTCACTTTCAATTCGACATCGGGCAGGGGGAAGCCAACTGTGCCCGCGCGGCGCTCGCCGTCATAGGGGTTCGAGGTGTTCATGTTGGTTTCAGTCATGCCATAGCGTTCAAGGATGCGGTGGCCGGTACGGGTTTCGAACCGCTCATGGGTTTCCGCCAGCAAGGGGGCCGAGCCCGAGATGAACAGTCGCATATGCCGGGCCAGATCACCGGTGAACCGATCATCCCCCAACAGGCGGGTGTAGAAGGTCGGCACCCCCATCATTGACGTCGCCTGCGGCATCAGGCGCAGCATGTCATCCAGATCGAACTTCGGCAGAAAGATCATAGACCCACCCGAGGCCAGCACCACATTCGTCGCCACAAACAGCCCGTGCGTGTGGAAAATCGGCAAGGCGTGCAGCAGCACATCATCTGCGCTGAACCGCCATTCCCGCACCAGCGTTTCCGCGTTCGACAGCAGGTTGGCCTGCGACAGCATCGCTCCCTTGGAGCGCCCGGTTGTCCCTGAGGTATACAGTAAGGCGGTCAGATCTTCCTCGGACCGGCGCACGGGTTCAAACGCGGGCAGCATCCCAAGCGCGCGTCGCATCAAACTGCCTGATCCATCGGCGTTCAGTGTTTCCAGCCGGGCGTTTTGGGCAGCGGCAATGGGGGCCAGACCCTTGGATTTCGCGTCATCGCAAACCACCAGCGCGGCTTCGCTGTTTTCGATGAAATATTGCAGCTCGGCCGTGGTGTAGCCGGTATTGAGAGGCAAAAAGATCAGTCCTGCCTGCGCGCAGGCGGCGTACAGCGCCAGTGCCTCGGGGGATTTTTCGACCTGAACGGCCACACGGTCACCTGGCTCAAGCTCATACCCGATCAGCGCATTGGCCAGCCGGGCTGCCATGTCCAGAAAATCGGCATGAGTCACAGTCTGACCGTTCGGAAGATGCAGGAACGGTGTGTCTTTGCCCGCGTGAATGCCGAACAAGCGATCGTAAAGCGGGTTGCTCATGACAGATGTTCCTTTCGCCAGATCAATTTCGTGGAAATCTGGCGCGGATCGGCAGGACGGTAAAGCCAATTCTTGACGAAGTCAGAACTGCGTCGTCATGCGGTAGCCGGCCGCGAAATACAACTTTGCGAAGGTTACAGGCTGGCCTTCCAGCCAGGTGATGCGCTCACCGGTGAAAACGGGCTCGCCTTCAGGGACGTCCAGAAATCCGGCAACCGTTGTGTCGGCACGGCTGGCCAGGAACGTCAGTTCGACGTTTGTGAAAGGTACTGTCTGGATCAGCCACTCATTAGGTCCGATCTGCGAGAAATCCGCTTGCATCACTTGCGGAACGCTATCGACGACGATCCAACGGTCTTCGTGTTGAAATGGCGTGTTGCCTGAAAAGTGCATGCACCTGACATGCATCACCGGTTGCCCTGTACGCAATGCCAGCCGGGCCGCCAGCCAGTCGGGCGCGTTTTCCCGTGCCGAAGAGACCAACGCATAGCGATAGGTCCCGCCAAGGGCCTCAACCTCGTCTCGGACCATCGGAATGGTAAATCTGGCTTGCCTTTGAGGGGCGCTCAGAACCCGCGTGCCTGCTTTGCGACGACGCTCAAGATATCCTTCGTCGGCCAGTTCGCGCAGGGCACGGTTCACTGTGGTGCGGGTGCATGAAAACTCGGCGGCCAGATCCTGTTCGTTGGGCAGCAGAGAATCCGGCCCCCAATCCCCGGACCGAATACGAGACAGGACCGTGCTCTTGATGTCCTTGTAGCTGGTGGTCTCGGATGTCCGGGTCATATGCGTCCTGCTTTCAGGGATTCGTTTTAGACGTCAGCCAGCAGCTCGGCAATTGCAGCGCGGTAGGTATTTACAATGCGGTCGCGTGCGACATGGCGGCCTTCGCGCACCATGTGCCGCCCGGCGGACCAAAGATCCGTGACCAAGCCATCGGGGCCGGCAAAACACAGCCCGTCCAGTACCTGATCATCGGTCAGCGGCCATAAGGACGGATGAGAACGATCAAAGGCCACAAGATCGGCCAACTTACCAATGGCTATCGAACCAGAATCCCGATCCAACGCCTGCGCTGCTCCGCTGGTGGCGCTTGTATAAAGCGCATGGCCCACGGACCCTTCTCCGCGAACCAGAACAGAGCGTTCGCGGTCGCGCAGGCGTTGTGAATACTCCAACGTTCGCAGTTCTGCGGGCAGTGAAATTCTGATGTTAGAGTCGGAACCAACACCAAACCGACCCCCTTCGTTGATAAAGGCGGAGCCGTTGAAAATACCGTCGCCAAGGTTCGCCTCGGTTATCGGACACAGCCCTGCAATAGCCCCGGATCGCGCCAGCATGCGGGTTTCGGCATCGGTCATGTGGGTGGCGTGGATCAGACACCATCTTTGGTCGACATCCATATTGTCCAACAGCCAAGCCACAGGGCGTTGGCCTAATGCGGCCTCGACATCGGTAACCTCTTGTACCTGTTCAGCGATGTGGATGTGGACCGGGCCAGTTGGGTCCAGTTGCATCAGCTGTTTCAGGTCACCGGGCGCGGTCGCCCTCAGCGAATGAGGCGCAACACCGATCCTGCTGTCTGCATGCGGCAGGATCGTGCGGCACTCTTCGGTCAGGTCACTATAGCGGTCCAAGCTGTTCCCAAATCGCAACTGCCCGCCCTCTAAAGCCTGTTGCTGTACGCCCCCGTAGGAATAAAGGACCGGCAGGTGCGTCAAGCCGATCCCAGTTTGATCCGCTGCGGCAAAGATTCGTTGGCTCAGTTCGGACAGCGTGTCATAGGGCTGCCCGCCGGGCTGGTGATGGACATAGTGGAACTCACCAACTGCGGCAAAGCCGGCCTCTTGCATCTCCACATACGTCAGCGCAGCTATGGCCTGGAATTGATCGGGCGTTAGCCTGTCGAGAAATCGATACATCAAGGTGCGCCAGGTCCAAAAACTTTCGCGCCCTGCTGCTCGGGTTTCGGTCATGCCGGCCATGGCGCGTTGAAACGCATGGCTATGCAGGTTTCCCGGCGCCGGCAGCAAAAGGTCGACGCAGGTATCCCCAGAGACTGCCGCGCCGGTTTCAAGTCCGGATATCCGGCGATTCCGAACGTGGACTCGTATGTTCTTAGCCCATCCCGTTCCCAACAAGGCTGTCTTCGCGTGGATCGTCATGGCATATCCAATTTGTGTAGACTTTAAATTTTTATAAGTATACTTAAAAATAAACAACCACGGAAACCGAAAAGAGCTTCGATGATGACAAATATGGTCATTTTTGCGGGAAATGTCGCAACCATGGAGTGCGACCGGGAGCCCTACGGTTTGTGCGTGGACGCAGCGATCGCGATCGAGGGTGGTCGAATTGTCTGGGTCGGATCGAAAAATGAGTTGCCCGAGCGATTCTCGGGTTGGGAGGTCACGGATTATGGTGAAAGGCTGGTGACCCCGGCCTTGATCGACGCGCATACGCATCTGGTGTTCGGGGGCAACAGGGCGGCTGAATTCGAGATGCGGTTGAACGGTGCATCGTATGAACAGATCGCGCGCGCCGGAGGGGGCATTCTGTCGACTGTGAGCGCCACCCGTGAAGCATCCGAAGAGGTGCTGTTGTCCGACGCTTTGACCCGTACTGATGCTTTGGTGTCTGAAGGTGTCAGCTGTGTCGAGGTGAAATCGGGATACGGTTTGGACGTAGAAACCGAACTGAAAATGCTTCGGGTTGCACGAAAAATAGAAAAACTGCGCCCGATGCGCGTGAAGACTACCTTTCTGGGCGCGCATGCTGTTCCGCCCGAGTACAAGTCCCGCCCCAAAGACTATTTGACCGAGGTTTGCATCCCGACCCTGCACGCAGCCCACGCCGAAGGGCTCGTGGATGCGGTTGACGGTTTCTGTGAGGGTATTGCATTCACCCCCGCCCAGATGGCGCTTGTCTTTGATGAGGCGCAATCTCTTGGTCTGCCGGTCAAGCTGCATGCTGAACAACTGTCCAATCTTGGCGGGGCCAGATTGGCTGCCAGTTACGGAGCCCTGTCGGCTGATCATGTGGAGTATCTGGATGAGGACGGTGTCGCGGCCATGGCGGAGGCGGGCACGGTTGCCGTGCTTTTGCCGGGCGCGTTTTACACGCTACGCGAAACTCAGGTTCCGCCCGTGAACAGACTCCGAGACAAATCCGTGCCGATGGCATTGGCGACAGATTGCAATCCGGGGTCGTCTCCGCTGACTTCTTTGTTGCTGACGATGAATATGGGGTGCACCATGTTCCGCCTGACGCCCGAAGAGGCGCTGGCTGGTGTGACCCGGAATGCGGCGCGTGCGCTGGGCTTACAGGACACGGGCGAAATCACTGTGGGCAAACGGGCGGATCTGGCTGTCTGGGATGTGCGGCACCCGGCTGAACTGGCGTATCGGATCGGGTTCAATCCCCTCCACCAGCGAATCTTCGGAGGGATGTGATGGCGCACCTCACCGTAACACCCGGAAGCGTAACCCTTGCGGAATTGGCCGAGATCTACTGGAGCCAGCCATCTGTGCGACTGGACCCTGCCTGCGAAGCCGCCGTGCAGCGCGCATCACAGCGCGTTCAGCACGCCGCCGAGGGCGACGTGGCCGTCTATGGCGTCAACACCGGGTTCGGGAAGCTGGCCAGCCATAAGATCGCCTCCAAGGATACTGCGGTTTTGCAGCGCAACCTGATCCTCAGCCATTGTTGCGGTGTTGGGCCGTCTGTCCCGCGCCGTATCGTTCGGCTTATGATGTCGCTGAAACTGCTGTCCTTCGGCCGCGGCGCGTCGGGCGTTCGATGGCAACTGATTGCGCTGTTGCAAGACATGCTGGCACACAATGTTATCCCGGTCGTTCCGGCGCAGGGGTCGGTCGGCGCGTCTGGTGATCTGGCACCCTTGGCCCATATGGCTGCAGTCCTGATTGGCGAGGGTGAGGCCGACTGGAACGGCAAGATGATGCCGGGGCGTGACGCGTTGAAAGCGGCAGGGTTAGAACCTGTTGCGCTGGGCCCAAAAGAAGGGTTGGCCTTGATCAACGGCACTCAGTTTTCGACAGCCTACGCTTTGGCGGGCATGTTCGAAGCCTGGCAAGCGGCGCAAACTGCGCTCGTCATTTCGGCCTTATCTACTGATGCGATCATGGGATCTACGGCCCCTTTGCGGCCCGAAATCCACACCCTGCGCGGACATCGCGGCCAGACCGAAGCCGCTAGCGCCATGCGCGCTGTGCTGGCCGGGTCAGAGATTCGCGAAAGTCATCGCGAGGGAGACAGTCGCGTGCAGGATCCCTATTGCATCAGATGCCAGCCACAGGTCACGGGGGCGGCGATGGACGTCATACGTCAGGCCGCTGCGACTTTGGAAATCGAGGCAAATGCCGCCACTGACAACCCATTGGTTCTTGAAGATGCGATAGTCTCTGGTGGGAATTTCCACGCTGAACCCGTTGGATTTGCCGCTGACATGATCGCGTTGGCGCTGTCCGAGATCGGCGCGATCGCGCAACGCAGGATTGCCCTCATGGTGGACCCTGCGCTGAGCTTTGATCTGCCACCCTTCCTGACACCCGATCCGGGCTTGAACTCGGGCCTTATGATCGCCGAAGTTACCACCGCCGCATTGATGAGCGAGAACAAGCATCTCGCCAACCCATGCGTCACCGACAGCACGCCGACCTCTGCAAATCAGGAAGATCACGTTTCGATGGCTGCGCATGGGGCGCGGCGGTTGGGACAGATGGTCGAAAACCTGACCTACATCCTTGGGGTAGAATTGTTGTGCGCCGCGCAGGGCGTCGAGTTTCGCGCGCCGTTGGCGACCAGCGCCCCGCTGCAGCAAGTCATCAACCGACTACGCCGCGAGGTGCCTACATTGGATCAGGATCGCTATATGGCGCCAGACCTTGAGACCGCGAAAGCACTGGTATCGTGCGGTGACATTCTGAAGGCGGCTGGCAACCCGATGCCAGAGTTGCGCTGATGCAGGTTGTTGGTGTCCAACAAGGTGACAGCCCGGTTGTGCTGGGCCAACCACACGGCGGGACGTTTGTTCCGAACGAAATAGCTGGGCGATTGAACGCAGCGGGCGCTGCGCTGACAGATACGGATTGGCATATAAACAGGCTCTATGACGGGCTATTGCCGGGCGCGACCGTGGTGCAATCTCATATCCACCGCTATGTCGTTGATGCAAATCGCGATCCCGAAGGTGCCTCGCTTTATCCTGGGCAGAATACGACAACGCTCGTGCCCGAGACGGGTTTTGACGGTCAGCCGATCTGGCAAGCCGGTCAGGTGCCCTCAGCCGATGAGGTCCAGAAAAGGTGCAGCGCATACCACGCGCCGTACCACGCGGCGCTTGCGGCAGAGCTGGATCGCGTCAGGGCCAAACATGGCGTGGCGGTCCTGTTTGATTGCCATTCGATCCGCAGTCGTATTCCGTTCCTGTTTGACGGTGTTCAGCCAGACTTGAACATTGGAACAGACGGCGGAACGACCTGCGCGCCGGAAATCGAGGCTGTTGCGTACGAATTTGCGGATTCGTCGCCGTATAGCACCGTTTTGAACGGACGTTTTCGCGGCGGGTGGACCACTCGGCACTACGGTCGACCGAGCGAATGTGTACACGCCATTCAAATGGAGATTGCGCAGTCCGCGTACTTAACCGCCGAGCGCGCGCCGTGGCGCTATGACACTGCCAAGGCCGACCGTCTGCGCCAGTGGTTGCGCGATATTCTGGATGCCATCCAAGACACAGTATTGGAGCTTACGCCATGAACGATCCCCGTAAGAACACGCGAGATATCTATCCGCCGACTGGGCCAGAGCTGAACGCTAAAAGCTGGATGACCGAAGCGCCTTTGCGGATGCTGATGAACAACCTGCACCCGGACGTGGCCGAGAATCCGCATGAGTTGGTGGTTTATGGCGGGATTGGTCGCGCCGCACGTACATGGCAGGATTTCGACACTATTGTAGAGGGCTTGAAGGATCTGGAAGAGGACGAGACTCTGATTGTCCAGTCCGGCAAGCCCGTGGCCATCATCCGCACCCATAAGGACGCACCACGCGTTCTGATCGCCAATTCCAACATCGTGCCGCATTGGGCCAACTGGGATCACTTCAACGAACTCGATAAGAAGGGCCTGATGATGTACGGCCAGATGACGGCCGGTTCGTGGATCTATATCGGCACGCAGGGCATCGTTCAGGGCACGTATGAGACCTTTGCCGAGGCCGGACGCCAGCACTATGGCGGCGACCTGACCGGCAAGTGGATTCTGACCGGCGGCTTGGGTGGTATGGGAGGCGCGCAACCTCTGGCGGCCGTCTTTGCCGGGGCTTGTTGTCTGGCGGTGGAATGCAACCCCGACAGTATCGACTTCCGCCTGCGCACCAAATACCTGGATGAAAAGGCCGGGACGCTGGACGAAGCGCTTGAGATGATCGACCGCTGGACCAAAGCCGGTGAGGCGAAATCCGTCGGTCTGCTGGGCAATGCCGCCGAGGTTTTCCCTGAGATCTACCGTCGCATGGCCGAGGGTGGCATGCGCCCCGATATCGTTACCGATCAGACCAGCGCCCATGACCCGATCAATGGATACCTGCCTATCGGCTGGTCCATGGCACAGTGGCGGGAAAAGCGCGAAACAGAGCCTAAGTCGGTGGAAAAAGCCGCACGTGCGTCTATGAAACAGCATGTCGCGGCCATGGTTGATTTCTGGAATGCAGGCGTCCCGACACTGGATTACGGCAACAACATCCGCCAGGTGGCGCAGGATGAGGGGCTGGAAAACGCCTTTGCCTTCCCCGGTTTTGTCCCTGCGTATATCCGTCCGCTGTTCTGCAAAGGGATCGGCCCGTTCCGCTGGTGCGCCCTGTCTGGCGACCCCGAAGATATCTACAAGACCGACGCCAAGATGAAAGAGCTGTTCCCCGAGAACGAGCACCTGCACCGCTGGCTCGATATGGCGCAGGACCGCATCGCGTTTCAGGGTTTGCCCGCGCGCATCTGCTGGATCGGGCTTGGGGATCGGCATCGTGCTGGGCTGGCCTTCAATGAGATGGTGGCCAATGGTGAGTTGAAGGCCCCAGTTGTGATCGGGCGGGATCACTTGGACAGCGGCTCGGTCGCCAGCCCGAACCGCGAGACCGAGGCGATGCTGGATGGCTCGGATGCGGTCAGTGACTGGCCTTTGCTGAATGCGTTGATCAATACGGCCAGCGGGGCGACATGGGTGTCGCTGCATCATGGCGGCGGCGTTGGCATGGGCTTCAGTCAGCACGCGGGTGTGGTGATCTGCGCTGACGGGACCAAGGACGCCGCGCGGCGGCTCGAGCGGGTGTTGTGGAACGATCCGGCCTCGGGCGTGTGGCGTCATGCGGATGCCGGGTATGAGGCGGCGAAGGATTGCGCCCGTGCGCATGGGCTGCGGTTGCCGGGTATTCTGGGCTAGGGCGCATCTGTCCTCTGGTGAAAATGCTGCACCTGCGATATCCCGCAGGTGAGCTTGCCGGAGATTGAAGATGTACGTTGCCACCCTTTTGACCAACCCCGAGAAGAACACGTTTGATCAGGCGTTGGTCGATTCCTTGCGTAATGCCTGGGGCGGCGGCGATGTGAAGTGGTTGAGCCCGGATGAGGCCGCAGAGTTTTCTCTGGCGGGCCTGCCGGATAATCAGTGGGACGTGTGGGCTGATTTGCAGAACATGGGTGTCGATCTGGTGGTCCAACCCGCCGACGGTCGCCGCAAAAAGATGCTGCTGGCCGATATGGACAGCACCATGATTCAGCAAGAATGCATCGACGAACTGGCCGATGAGGCGGGCGTTGGCGAACGCGTCAAGGATATCACCGCACGCGCCATGAACGGCGAGCTGGATTTCGAGGGCGCTCTGACCGAACGTGTCGGGTTGCTGAAAGGTTTGGACGAGGCCGTGATCGACAAGGTGCTGGCCGAGCGTATTACCCTGATGCCCGGCGGTAGGGAGCTGGTCGGTGCGATGCGGGCCAATGGTGGTTATGCCGCATTGGTCTCGGGCGGGTTCACGGCGTTTACGGCCAAGGTCGGGGCCGAATTGGGTTTTGATGAGAACCGCGCCAACACGCTGCTGGCCGAGGGCGGTAAGCTGACCGGCGATGTCGCGCGTCCCATTCTGGGACGTCAGGCCAAGGTGGATGCTCTGGAGCAGATTACCGCGCGGTTGGGTCTGTCCGAATCGGATGTGATCGCCGTGGGCGATGGCGCGAATGATCTGGGTATGCTGGGCCGGGCTGGAACCGGGGTGGCGCTGCACGCCAAGCCCTCGGTCGCGGAACAGTGTGAAGTGCGGGTAAACCACGGGGATCTTTCGGCTTTGCTGTTCCTGCAGGGCTATGCACGATCTGAGTTTGCGGCCGGTTAACACAACGCGGCTTTCCTTTATTTAACAAAACTGTTAAACAGTGGTTATGAACACTCTTCTGACCACATTTTCCGCGTTGTCTGACGCCACACGGTTCTCGATCGTCGAGCAGCTTATGCAGGATGGCGAATTGCCCGCCGGAGACCTGATCGAAGGGCGCGGCATGTCCGGCGCTGCGATCTCGCGCCATTTGAAACTGCTGCGGGAAGCGGGGCTAATAAATCAGCGCGTGCAGGGCAGCCAGCGGATGTATTCGATCCGCCCCGAGGGGCTGCGGGCGATTGCGGAATGGACCATCTCGAAACGTCAATTCTGGGAAAGCAGCCTGGACCGCTTGGGTGATGCAATCGAAAAGGAGACCTCATGGCCGATTTGAAACTGGAGCGCGCTTACCCGCTTGCACCGGACGATCTGTATGCGTGGATCAGCACCCCCGACAGGCTTCTGCAGTGGTGGGGACCCGAAGGGATGCATGTGCCCGAGCACAACCTGGATTTCTCTCGCACGGGGCCGTGGTATTCGGTGATGCAAAATGGCGAAGGGCAGCGGTTTAAGGTTTCGGGTCATGTGACGCATGTGGATCCGCCCAAATCGGTTGGGTTCACATG
This sequence comes from Ruegeria sp. D3, assembly GCF_056534465.1. Lineage (NCBI taxonomy): Bacteria > Pseudomonadati > Pseudomonadota > Alphaproteobacteria > Rhodobacterales > Roseobacteraceae > Ruegeria > Ruegeria sp. D3. Next base: position 173,263 of record NZ_JBQFPK010000008.1, on the reverse strand, counting down.
GGGCTGGCATGACGATCAGGACCAGCGCGGAGCCGAAAGCCATGTGACGCTGGTAGTTGAGGCAGCAGAAGAGGGTGCAAAGTTGATCATCGACCACCGCGAGCTGGGCGATGACGAAATCGCAGCGAACCACAGCAAAGGCTGGACGTCGACGCTGAACAAGCTGGCGGCACAGCTGGCCTAGTTTTTCATCACGAAGGCATAAGGGAGGAAAGAAATGCCACAGTTTCTATTTGTCTATCACGGCGGTCATACCCCGACCGACCCCGCAGAAATCGAAGCGACCATGGCCGCCTGGGGCGCTTGGTTTGGCGGAATGGGCGAAGCACTGGACATCCCCGGAAACCCGGTTGGCCAGTCTTACACCGTCAGCAGCAGCGGTGTTGTCGACAATGGCGGCGCAAATCCGGCCTCGGGCTTCACAGTTGTCAAAGCCGACAGCATGGATGCTGCGACCGAGATGGCCAAGGGCTGCCCGATGGTTGTGAACGGATCCGGTTCGGTCGAAGTGGCCGAGATTCACGAGATTGAGATGTAGCCTTTAGCTGGGGAACCCCGGTGCGGGTTTGATCACGCCGCATTCCAGCCCGCGACGGCTGTATTGCGTGGCGTTCAGAAATTTGCGGGTGGCCGGATGGTCGGCCTCCAGCACGCCCAAGCTGACCAGAATCGCGGCAATGGCACATTCGCTGGCGCGGGTGGCGCCGTCGGTGATTTTCAGTGCCACGCCCATGCGCTTTTCCGGTAGGATTGCGATAAACACAGCCTCGGCACCGGTTTTGATGGCAACGCGACCACCCATGGCGCGCATCAGTTCGGTGCAGGCGCGGGTTTCACCGGCGACCAGCTCGGGGTGTTTCATCATTGCGGCCGTCAGCTGTTGCGCCGCATCGCTGGCCCGGTCCGACCGATCTGCGGCGCTGGCAAACCACGCCATCGACCGCGCCAGCCCCACCAGCGAGGTCGCAAAGTTCGGGGCCGAGCAGCCGTCAATCCCATAGGCGGGACTGGTCTCGCCCGTTGTTTCCTCAAGCGCGGACAGGCAGGCCTGTTGTACGGGGTGGTCGATTTCCAGATATTCCGGTCCGGCGCCCATATGCTGAGCAACGGTCAGAAACCCGCAATGCTTGCCCGAACAGTTGTTGTGAATCTGACAGGGCGTGTCGTCGGCCAAAATTAACCCGTCGCGCGCAGCCATGTCCTGTGGCTCTTGCGGGCCACAGCGAAGATCGGGTTCCGCCAGACCTAGATGGTCCAACCAGGCCGAGACGCGATCCGTGTGGATATGTGCACCGCTATGCGAGGCGCAGGCCAGCGCAAGATGTTCCGAATTCAGCCCGTATTTCGCCGCAGCACCCGAGGTGATCAGCGGCAGCCCCTGAATCATCTTGGCCGAGGATCGCGGATAGATCACGGCGTTCGAGTCCCCCCAACTTTGAACGATCTGACCGGTATCGTCGCAGATCACCGCATGCCCAAGATGTAGGCTTTCCAACAGGGGTCCACGCCACAGTTCTGTCATTGGTACGGCTTGTGTCATGCGAACCCTCCTAAACATGCGCAAAATTCTGCCAATCGCCCTTTCGCCTGTGGCGAAACCTGCGTTACAGTGTGTATGTCGGCAAACACCAGAAGACGCAACTTACAGACGAACCAGGCAGGGTTCGCGCGCGACGATGGTGGGTATGAGGTAATAGTCGAGCTAGGAGGCTGGACGATGGGATCAAAGCTTGTCCGCGTAATCGCGGGCCTTTGCGTGGCGGGGCTGGCCACAACTGCAACCGCTCAACAGGCAACAAGCACCAACAGGGTGGCCGCCAAAACCGATTGGAGCGTTTTCGTCGAAGACGACCCGACCGAGTGCTGGAGCGTTTCTGCACCTAAGGAAACAGTGAATACCCGTGGCGGTCGCGTAGTCTCGGTGCGCCGCAGTGATATTTTGCTGTTCGTGTTCTACCGCCCCAACGCCGAGGTTAAAGGTCAGGTTACCTTTACGGGTGGCTATCCTTTCGCGGCAGGGTCAACCGTGAGTCTTGATGTCGATGGCAGCAAGTTCGAGCTGATCACCGAAGGCGAATGGGCTTGGCCCGCGACCGAAGGCGAAGATCTGAAGGTTGTTGCCGCGATGAAACGCGGGACCGAGGCTGTACTGACTGCGCGCTCTGAGCGTGGCACGCAGACCAAGGACACGTTCTCATTGCTGGGGTTCACTGCGGCGATTGAAGACGCGGAAAAGCGCTGCACTAGCTAAACTGGGCTTTTGCCTGACCGCTGCCCCGCCAGTTCGGCGGGGTTTTTGCATTGTGACAAGGCATTGTGCAGCGTTCTGGAGGCGGCACCCGTGTTCAGGACTTGATTCCGGTCAAAGAAATGAATGCAAATATCTGCATGTATAAGGCTCTGAACTAGTGAAGGAGCCCGAAATGCCAACGAAATTACTCACCACCGTCTTGATGATGGCCGCCCTTATCCTGAGTGCCTGCGAGAAAGAGGCCGATACATATCCGGTCACGGGCGAGCAATGCGGGCCGAATGATCCGGTTCAAACGCTGGACGCAACGGATTGCAATATCCTGCCACCGGGCATTTGACGCATGCGGGTCCCATCGTGGCACGGCCATGTCGTCGTGCCTGGGGCTTCGTAGCTTTGGGATGAAACCGGGCCTGTGCTAGTATTGGGCAACCAACAGGGAGCTGCCTGATGCGCTTTGCATTTTTGATTTTGTTTCTGTCCTCCGCTGCCAGTGCCGATCCAGCACTAGAATGTCTGGATGCTGGGTCTCAGGTAGAGATCGGCGCATGCGTGGGCGCGATGGAGGACCGCGTCAATCAGGCGATAGATGCAAGTTACGACATCGCCATGCAATCGGCCAAAGAACTGGATGATGTTACCGGACGTGTTGTGGCGGTGCCCGCGTTGGACAGCGCTCAGACCGCGTGGCTGGCTTACCGCGATGCCCAATGCGAGGCTGTTGGCGCGTCGTTCGGTGGTGGGTCAGGTACCGGCATTGGCATTACCGCCTGTCGGGTAGAGTTGGGCCGGGCACGTGTGGACGAATTGCTGCGCTACGCGAATTAAACGCGACGATTTCTTTTGATCTTTGCGCTAGGTCCTATATAGAGGCGCATCCCAAGCCAGAATCTGCCGAGATAGCCCCATGTCGCCCAAAGCGCCGATCACTCAAGACGTCCTGACCCTCCCTCGCAAACTGCCCGAGGGAAAGGTGAACCTTGTCGGCTTGACCCGCGACCAGATGCGTGCGGATTTGATCGAACATGGCACGCCGGAAAAGCAGGCCAAGATGCGCACCGGTCAGATCTGGCAGTGGATCTATCAATGGGGCAAGCGCGACTTTGCGGATATGACGAACCTTGCCAAAGCCTATCGTGCCCAACTGGCCGAGAATTTCGTTATCGAAATCCCCGAGGTCGTGACGCGGCAAGTGTCCGAGGACGGCACCCGCAAATACCTGTGCCGCATCGCCGGCGGGCATGAGGTCGAGGTGGTCTATATCCCCGAGGAAGATCGCGGCACGCTGTGTATTTCCTCGCAGGTGGGCTGCACGCTGACCTGTTCCTTCTGCCACACGGGCACGCAGAAACTGGTGCGCAACCTGACAGCGGCGGAAATCGTCGGTCAGGTGATGATGGCGCGCGATGATCTGGACGAATGGCCCACCCCCGGTGCGCCCAAGGATGAAACCCGTTTGCTTTCGAACATCGTTCTGATGGGCATGGGCGAGCCGCTCTATAACTTTGAAAACGTCCGCGACGCGATGAAGATCGCCATGGACCCCGAAGGGATTTCTCTGTCGCGCCGCCGGATCACCCTGTCCACGTCCGGCGTTGTCCCTGAAATCGCCCGCACCGCCGAGGAAATCGGCTGTCTGCTGGCAATCTCCTTCCATGCGACAACGGATGAGACCCGCGATGTGCTGGTCCCCATCAACAAGCGTTGGAACATTGAGGAACTGCTTCAGGCGCTGGCCAGCTATCCTAAAGTCTCGAACTCCGAACGGATCACGTTTGAATACGTGATGCTGGATGGTGTGAATGACAGCGACGCTGACGCGCATCGCTTGATCGACCATATCAAGCGCCACAAGATCCCGGCCAAGATCAACCTGATCCCGTTCAACGAATGGCCCGGTGCGCCGTACAAGCGTAGCTCGAACAACAGAATCCGGGCTTTTGCGAATATCATCTATCAGGCGGGCTATGCTTCACCCATCCGCAAGACTCGGGGCGAGGACATTATGGCGGCCTGCGGCCAGCTGAAGTCAGCTACGGAACGCGCGCGCAAATCTCGCAAGCAAATCGCGGCCGAAGCGGGGTTGGACAGGCAGTAAGCGCAATATTTCAGCGATATGTGAACAGATTTAATGCGCCATCCGCTGTATATTGTATGCGGAATTTGGTATGTTTGTCTGGCCTGAGTGATTGAAGCACTGACATACCAGCGCATGACCAAGCGCAGCTTCACCCATTTTGGCAAGATTAAGCGTGGCCGCTATCTATTTGCCACTCACATGACGTGCTGCGTTCCTGTGAAACGAATTACCGGTTGGGCCATAGAATGCTATTGGAATTGATACGACGAATCCCCGGCATATTTCCGGGGCTATGTGTCGGCTGTTTGGTTGCAGTTTCTGCTGCAGCCCAGTCCGAGAGTGAAAGCGCACATCTTGCCATCGAAAATCCTGCTGAACTGTCCAAGGAAGAAGCGTCCGGCATCTATAGCTCGCTGCAAAAGCGCATGGCGCGGGGATATGCCGCCGCGCAAATGGAAATCATCAGAAACTACCAAAGCTGGCCGCTGTTCAATGATGCGCCCTACATCTCTGAGACACATGGCCGGCGGTTCGTGAACAGCTATGCGAACCGGATGGCACATAACTATGGCACTCTGATTGAGGGCGAAAAACTGCCCATGGGGTCTGTGTTGGCGAAGGACAGCATGACCGTCACGGATACCGGCAATACGCATCCCGGCGCATTGTTCGTAATGGAAAAGCTGGCCGAAGGCGTAAGCCCCGATACGGCGGATTGGCGGTACATCATGGTGATGCCGGACGGGTCGGTGTTCGGTGACACGATGGGAGATCGCGAAAGCGCCGTAGCCTATTGCCACGATTGCCACGAGGCTGTGGCTGATCGGGATTATACTTTTTACGTACCCGAAGAATATTTGGTGAAGAACTGAACCTTACTTTGACCCGAACCGGGCGATTTCGATCACATCGATCAGGTTTTGCCTGACTGGTTCCGGCTGCGCTTCGACGGCGCTCAGCACCTCACGCAGTTCGGCGCGCAAACCGTGCATCTGGTCGATAAGTGAGATCATCATCGACAGCGCGTCGGTCTCCATGTCGTATTGTTCATGCAATTCACAGGCCAACTCCAGCCGGGCCACGTCGAGGCTGTGGTAGACCAGCCCTTGTTCAGTGTTCTCAGGGATCACGATTTCGGCGGCCAGATACTCGGTCAACCGGGCCGAGGTCAGGCGGGTCACGGATGCGATCACTTCGGATTCGGTCAAGGTGCGGTTCATGACGGCATTCCTTTGCGAGGATCATAGCTGTGCGTGTCGCGCCAATTTTCCATGAAAGCCCTTAGGTCATCGTCGATCTGGTCGGGCATGGCGACGGTCAATTCGATCAGTTGGTCGCCCCGGTCGGCCGAACCCCGTTTTTTGACCCCTTTGCCCCGCAACCGCAAGGTTTTGCCGCTGCTGGTGCCAGGCGGCACGCTGACGTTGACGCCGCCGTCAATAGTTGGCGCGGGGATTTTGCCGCCCAGAACAGCCTCGTCAATGGTGATGGGCAGGGTTATGTGGATGTCATCGCCCTGACGTTCAAACACCGGATGAGGTGCGACTGTCACGGTGACCAGGGCATCACCTGCAGGCCCGTCGCCAAACCCGGGATCCCCCTTGCCGCGAAGTCGGATGGTTTGGCCGTCTGTAATGCCTGCCGGGATCTTAACCTCGATCCGGTCGCCGTCAGGCAATGTCAGTTTCTGGCTGGCGCCAAACACAGCATCTAGAAAGCTGATCTGCAGGCTGTAGCTGCGGTTATGCCCCGGCGCGTGGAAGCCTTGGCTGCGCTGGCCATAGCCGCCACGCCCGCGCATGAACTCGGCGAAGATGTCCGACATGTCATCCGGATCTGTCTGACGCCCGCGATAGGGGTTTCCGGCGGCCTCGGCATAGTCGCGATAGTATTGCTGCTGGGCGCGTTCCTGACCCGAAGCGTCAATCTCGCCCCGATCAAACTGCGCGCGCTTTTCGGGGTCTTTCAGCAGGTCATAAGCGGCGGCTGCGGCTTTGAACTTGGCCTCGGCCTCGGCATCGCCGGGCTTTAGGTCGGGGTGGCAGTCTTTGGCGATGCGCCGATAGGCTTTTTTGATCTCGGCATCGCTGGCGTCTTTGGTGACGCCAAGGGCGGAATAGGGATCGTCGCTCATCTCACCTCTCGCGGCTCGGAGGAACAGGGTGGTTTTATCATGCGTTTTCAACGACCCAAAAGGAAGAGGCTTTTGAAACCGCTCGCAAATCCCTATAGGTCTGCTAACATACGCATGTTTTTATAGATTGACCGGAGGCCCCATGACGCGCCGATTGAAATCCATTCTGGCCCTGCTGGCCGGGAACGCCATCGGGCTGCTGCTGGCGGCGATCCTACTGCCCGAGTTCGCGATCCGACCGATCTCGTTCATTGTGGTGGTGATCGTTTTCACGCTTATTCAATGGATCGCCGAGCCGCTGATCCTGAAACTGGGGGCAAAGCGCGCGCCTGCGATCAAGGGTGGCATCGCGCTGATCGTGACGTTTGTGGGCTTGTTGCTGACCGATCTGATCACAAACGGCCTTACTGTAGGCGGGATTTCCAACCTGCTGGCCTCAACCCTGCTGGTCTGGCTGGGGGCGTTGATCGCCAGCATCGTGCTGCCGATCTATGTGTTCACTGAGTTGCGTGAGCCCAAGAAGTAATCACAGCACGTTAAGGCTGGCGTTTACCGCCTGCCACAACTCCTCGACCGGTTCACATCCGACCGAAAGGCGGATGAAGGCTGGGTCCACATCGTCGCCCCAGCGCGCGCGGCGTTCAGCCGAACTGTGGACCCCGCCAAAGGATGTGGCAGGACGCAGCATCGGGCAGGCGTTGATGAAGGTTTCGGCTTTGTCTTCACTGTCCAGCGTGATCGACAGCAGAAACCCGAACCGCGCGGTCTGCGCTTTGGCCAGCGCGTGCGCGGGGTCAGAGGGCAGACCGGGATAGCGGATGGCCTTTACCGCGGGGTGATCCGCCAGCCGTTCTGCCAGTACCTGCGCCGAGGCACACATCCGGTCGAACCGCACATCCAGCGTTTCCAATCCGCGATGCAGCAGCCAAGCCTCATGCGGGCCGGGGATCGCGCCCGAGACTTTGCGCCATTCCTCGACCCGCTCCATGATCTGCGGATTGCGGCTGCTCACGTGGCCCATCAGCAGGTCGGAATGCCCGCCCATCGCCTTAGTGTCTGAGGCCACAACCACATCCACACCCAAATCCAGCGGGCGCTGGCCCAGCGGGGTCATGGTGGTGTTGTCAGCAATCGTGATCCCTCCGCTTGCGCGTACTGCTTGTGCAATCGCGGGCAGGTCCATCATGTCCAAGCCGGGGTTCGAGGGGCTTTCGACAAAGACCACGTCGAACCCGTCAAACCCGCCCTCGGTAAACGCGGTCGTGGGGCGTTCGGTGACCGACACGCCCAGACCCGACAGAAATCGATCCGCCAGCACGCGGGTGACGTAGTAGCCATCGGACGGGATCAGGATACGCGACCCGGCCTTGATGGTGGCAAACAAAGCGGCGGAAATCGCCCCCATGCCCGAGGGGAACACGAGGCAAGGCGCGTCCTCCAGATGGGCCAGAACATGTTCCAGATGCACCCATGTGGGGTTGTCGACGCGGCCATAGGTCGGCAGGCCATCCGACGCGCCTGGCAGGTGGTACATGCTGCTTTGGGTCAAAGGCAGCGCTACAGGGTCGCCTGCATTCAGGGCATTGCCGCGCAGGTGCAGCATCTCTCCGGGTTTTGGGGCCATGGCTCAGCGCCCCGGAATGTCGTCGCGGGGCGGGGCGGGCTCCCAGTTCTCGATGATGTCGACCGCCTCTTGCGCGGTGTCGACAAAGCGGAACAGGTCCAGATCTTCGTCCGAGATGGTGCCCGCATCTGCCAGCGCCTCCCAGTTGATGACTTTCTCCCAGAATTCACGGCCAAACAGCAGGAAGGGCACGCGGTCCATCCGGCCGGTCTGGATCAGGGTTAGCGACTCGAACAGCTCATCCATCGTGCCGAAGCCGCCGGGGAAGATGGTGATGGCGCGGGCGCGCATCAGGAAGTGCATCTTTCGGATGGCGAAATAGTGGAAGTTAAAGCTGAGCTCGGGCGTCACGTACTCATTCGGCGCCTGCTCATGCGGCAGCACAATGTTCAACCCGATGGAACAACCGCCTGCATCCTGAGCACCGCGATTGCCAGCCTCCATCACGCCGGGGCCGCCGCCGGTGACGATCACGTTCTCGCGGCAGCCAGTCTGGTTCGACTTCTCGGTCATCAGCCGGGCGAATTCGCGCGCCTCGTCATAGTATTCCGACAAGTCAGCCAGTGTTTTCGTGCGCGCGGTGTGTTTCTGCGACGGTTCTGGGATGCGTGCACCGCCGAACATGACGATGGTCGAGGTGATCTGACGTTCGCTCATGATCATCTCAGGCTTCAGCAGTTCCAGCTGCAGGCGCACCGGGCGCAGCTCATCGCGGCACAGGAACTCGTCATCGGCAAAGGCAAGGCGATAGGCGGAGGATCGCGTCTGCGGCGTATCCGGCACCTCGCTCGCGGTCGAGCGGTCGGTCTGCGCGTCGCGAAACGGGCTGTGGCGGTCTTCTCTCATAGGTGATCGATCCCTGCTTGCGTGTTTCCAAAACAGCTATAGGGTTCGCGGGCAGAGTGCCAGTCACGGAAGTACAAGAATGAATTGGAAGAACGAAATTTCAGCGGCCGCAGACCGGATCGCCGGATATGCACAGGTTACAACCGTAATGGAAAGCCATGCGCTGGGGCTGGACTATCCCGTCGAGTTGAAGCTGGAGCAGATGCAGCACACCGGCAGTTTCAAGGCGCGCGGGGCTTTCAACACGCTGCTGAGTTCGGACGTGCCCGCGGCTGGGGTTGTTGCCGCGTCAGGCGGCAATCACGGGGCAGCGGCGGCCTATGCCGCACAGACGCTGGGTTTTCCTGCCAAGATTTTCGTACCCGAACTGGCTGGTCCGTCCAAGATTGCGTTGATCGAACAAACGGGTGCGGATCTGAGCGTTGTGTCTGGCGAATATGCGAATGCCCTGACGGCTGCGCAGGATCATGAGGCGCGCACCGGCGCAATGCAGATACATGCGTATGACGCACTCGGCACTGTAGCCGGGCAAGGCACCTGTTTTGCCGAATGGGAGGCACAGGGCCTTAAGGCTGATACCGTTCTGGTCGCTGTTGGCGGTGGCGGTCTGATCGCCGGAGCGCTTGCTTGGTTGCAAAATGCGCGCAAGGTCGTGGCCGTAGAACCCGAAACCTCATGTGCTTTGAATGCCGCCTTGCAGGCCGGTGAGCCGGTGGATGTCCGGGTGTCCGGGATCGCGGCCAATGCGCTGGGTGCGCGGCGTATTGGGTCAATCTGTTATGGGTTGGCTCAGGGCATGACCTCGGTCCTGGTTCCCGATGAGGCGATTGCCAAAGCGCAGCAACTGCTTTGGCAAACCCATCGCATCCTTGTCGAGCCCGCAGGCGCGACCGCATTAGCTGCGCTGTTATCGGGCGCTTATACACCTGCGCACGGTGAAAAGGTTGCAGTACTGGTGTGCGGGGGCAACATCTCACCCGACCCATTTATGGGCTGAGAATGCGGCTTGTGATCAGTGACGGTGGATTTTATCTATAATTCATGAGCGCGACCATTGCCGACACTATCTATGACACCCTCAGCCAGCAAATCATTACCGGAGAGCTGAGCGCGGGGGAAAAACTGCGTCAGGACCACATCGCGCGGGCTTTTGATACCAGCCATGTCCCGGTGCGCGAAGCTCTGCTGCGTTTGCAAGCCCATGGGCTGGCCAAAAGCGAACCCCGACGCGGGATGCGTGTGACGCCACTGGATCCGGTTGAAGTGCGCGAAGTGATCGAAATGCGTGTCGCCCTTGAACCGTTGGCCTTACAATACGCGGTGCAGAACATGTCGATGAACGCGGTCACCCGTGCAGAACAGGCGCGGTTGGCCTGCGATGCGGCTGAAACGATGCCCGAGTGGGAGGCCAAAAACCGCGCTTTCCACCGCGCCATTCTTGCACCATGCGCGCTGCCCCGGCTGCTGCGGACGATTGATGATTTGCACATTGCCAGCGCGCGCCATCTGTTCGCGCATTGGCGGCCAAAATGGGTGCAGCGGGCGGATACGGATCATGCGGCGATCATGCAGGCAATCCAAAAGAAAGACACCGCAGGGGCGGTTGGGCTTCTGGTCCGGCACATCCGGCGCGCGCGTTGACCACTGCTGCAGCCTTTGATTGCGATCGGCCCGACGCAAACGCGCCCACCTGCGTCGCATTGCGCCAAGGTTGGCGCTTGCGTATAGGCAACACCAACATGAACAGATTCGTCAGGGAGCCCCGAAATGTCCAACGCGCAACTGGAAGCCGCCATCGAAGCCGCCTGGGAGGCACGCGATACAATAACCCCCGCCACCACCGGTGAACAGCGTGAAGCCATCGAAGATACGCTGAATGCACTGGACAGCGGTTCCCTGCGGGTTGCAGAAAAGCTGGACAGCGGCGATTGGCACGTAAACCAGTGGGCCAAAAAGGCGGTTCTGCTGGGTTTTCGCATCAAGGACATGGAAATCCAAACGGGTGGCCCGCAAGATGGCGGCTGGTGGGACAAGGTGGACAGCAAGTTCGCCGGTTGGGGTGAGAACCAGTGGAAGGCCGCCGGCTTCCGCGCCGTGCCCAACTGTGTGGTGCGCAAATCGGCTTATGTTGCGCCGGGCGTGGTGCTGATGCCGTCTTTTGTGAACCTGGGCGCTTATGTGGACGAAGGCACCATGGTTGATACCTGGGCCACCGTCGGATCCTGCGCGCAGATCGGCAAGAACGTTCACCTGTCGGGTGGCGTCGGCATTGGCGGCGTGCTGGAGCCGATGCAGGCGGGCCCCACGATCATCGAGGACAATTGCTTTATCGGTGCGCGGTCGGAAGTGGTCGAGGGTTGTATCGTCCGCGAAGGCTCGGTTCTGGGAATGGGCGTGTTCATCGGCCAATCGACCAAGATCGTTGACCGCGAAACCGGTGAAGTCATGTATGGCGAGGTGCCGCCCTATTCGGTGGTTGTGGCCGGTTCGATGCCGTCGAAAAACAATGTCAGCCTTTACTGCGCCGTCATTGTGAAGCGGGTAGACGAAAAGACCCGTTCCAAAACCGGGATCAACGAGTTGCTGCGCGACTGATCCCGAGCGTTCGCGGGAAAAGGCCATGTTTTTTGAACGCGGCCTTCTCCTGCAGTCTGAAGAATTGACCGGCTCTTTCCCGCACCTTTTGAGGTCTTCATGATTCCCGTTGACGTGGTCATTTTGTTCATGAGCGTTGCCATCGCTTTGGCCGCGGTGCCGGGGCCGGACAATATTTTTGTACTGACCCAATCGGCGCTTTATGGCCGGATGTCAGGGCTGATTGTGACGCTTGGCTTGGCATCGGGGCTCATTGTACACACCACTGCGGCAGCGTTCGGGGTTGCGGTGCTGTTTCAGACCTCGCAGGCGGCCTTTGCCATGTTGAAATATGCCGGGGCGGGGTATCTGGTCTATCTGGCGTGGAAAGCCTTCACGGCCACCGAAACCCGGCTGGACAGTGCAGATGCACCCCGTATCGCGACGCGCAAGTTGTTTCTGCGCGGTTTGATCATGAATATTGCCAATCCCAAGGTGACAATCTTCATGCTGGCGTTTCTGCCGCAGTTCGTCGACCCGAATAATGGGGCGATCATTGGGCAGTTCTATCAGTTGGGCGCTCTGATGTTTCTGGCTACGGTCGTGGTCTTCGGTGCTGTGGCGCTGGCCGCGGGTACTCTGGGCGGGCTGCTGCGCGGGTCGCCGGGCGTTCACCTGTGGCTGAACCGGATCTCGGGCGTGATCTTCTTGGCGCTGGCGCTCAAACTGGCGACGGCCGAGCGTTAGTGCCCCGCGCTTGACCAACACGCGGCGCGGCGATAAGGCCGGGCGCATGGAAAAGCAAAAGAAACCCTCTCGTCAGCAAGTTTACACCCTGCTTGTGCAGATCGGTCGCAAGGAAGGCGATGGTTTGCCCGAAGGTGCAACCGGTGCAGCGCTGATGTGCTTTGCCAGTGGCGTGGACGAAGCCGAGGCCGTGCGTGAAACCGTCGCCATCCTGAAACAGGCTGACACAGCGCCTTTGGATGTAACCGGCTATGGCACGCTGGCTGAACGCGAGGCGCAGGGGCATGACATCGACCCGGATGAGCGCGCCCTGATGCAGCGCGCGCTGGATGAAAACGCGGTTATTGTCGCCCAGATGACACCATTTTTCGGGGATGAGGAACCAGCTTAGTTCCGCGCCCCGAACCATTTGCGGTAGATCTCGTCATAGGTTCCATCTTCGCGTAGCGCCAGCAGCGCCTGATTGACATCCTCGACCAAAGGCGACCCGGTGGGAAAGGCTATGCCGTAGTTTTCGCGCAGGAACACCCCGCCCGTCATGGACGCGAATCTGCGTCCTTCGTGCGATGCATAGTAGGATAGGATGGGCGCATCAAAGACGATCGCGTCCAGTTCTTCGGCCCGGAATGCGTCCAGCAAGGGTTCAAGACTGTCGTATCCGGTAAATTCGATCTCGCGCCGGTTCAGGAAGTTGGCTGTAGTCGAGTTCGAGATCGTTCCGACCTGTTTGCCGTACAGATCATTCACCGAATTCACGTTGCCGCTGATCGCATCCACCGTCATCACCGAGGTGATCCGCGCGGTAAAGACAGACACGATGAACAGGGATGATACGACCAAAACAACACCCAGCAAGCGCCCAAAGGGCGTGCGCGGCATTCGTTCCTCGAACCCGCCATTCACGACCAGATTAAGCGCCCACCAGAAGGACGGAAACCACGCTTCGTCCAGCTTGCGATCGAAATAGGGCTGCGATCGGCGCTCGAACACCCACATCAGCATCCCTCCGCCCAGCAGGATGGCAAAGGCCAGCCCGATTGCGATGAACAGCTCGACCGACAACAACGCCTGCAACAGTGACGGGCGGCGCATCGCGTCCGACGGCACCATGATCTGAAGCCCGGCCTCGAAAATCGGTTGACTGAAATCCATCTGGGTTTCGCGCGCAGCCGTGATCGAGATATTGGCGATGGCCAAATCTGCTGATCCGTCCTGCACTGCGACCAGCATATCACCGAACCCATCGACCCGGTTGATTTGGTAGTCCCAGTCCAACGATTGTGCCAATGCAGCCAGAAGATCCATCGAGAATCCGGTCTCTGCCCCGTCCTCGACATACGAGAACGGTTGGCGGGTCACAGTGGTGACCGTCAATGTCTGAGCCTGGCTTTGCTGTGCAAGAACGGCGAAAGTCAGGCAGATCCAAGCGATAAAAGCGCGTGTCATCGAAATTTACCTGTTTCGCGGCCCTCTAACGCGATTTCGAATTGGGCGGCAAGGCAATCGCAACGGAAACGCCAATGTTTTGTTGACATGTCATCGCGAGATAAACTGCAAAAAAGCGTGTGAAGCGTGCCGTGCGGGGGTTGGCAATCCCGCCAATTCGTTGAATCTGTGCGCGAAGATGCAGTTCAGTGCAGAGAAAGGGCAAGAAATGACAGATGCGGTAGAATTGACAGCGGACCTGATCCGTTGCCCATCGGTCACACCTGATGAAGGGGGCGCCCTTGTTCTGTTGGAAAAATTGCTGGCGGAGGCGGGGTTTGCCTGCACCCGTGTCGATCGCGGCGGGATTTGCAATCTGTTTGCACGCTGGGGCGAGAAGGGGCATCCGCGCAGCTTTGGTTTTAATGGCCATACAGACGTCGTTCCAGTTGGGGACGAGGCTGCATGGACCATGCCACCTTTCGGGGCTGAGGTGAAAGATGGCGTGATGTTTGGTCGAGGCACGACGGACATGAAATCCGGAGTGGCGGCCTTCGCCGCAGCGGCCGTTGATTTCGTGCGCGACACACCGCCCGACGGGGCCGTCATCCTGACCATCACCGGGGATGAGGAAGGCGATGCGCTGGACGGCACCACCGCCCTGCTGGACTATATGGACAGTGCCGGGGAAAAGATGTCGGTCTGTCTGGTGGGCGAGCCGACCTGCCCCAACACCATGGGCGAGATGATGAAGATCGGGCGGCGTGGCTCGATGAACATCTGGTTCACCGTGACCGGGGTACAGGGTCACGCGGCCTATCCGCACCGCGCCAAGAACCCGATGCCCGCAATGGCGCGGCTGATGGATCGTTTGGCCAGCCACGAGCTGGATCAGGGTACAGACCATTTCGACGCCTCAACACTGGCCGTGGTGACGATCGACACGGGCAACCCGGCAACCAACGTGATCCCCGCGCAATCTACGGGGGCGGTGAATATCCGGTTCAACGATCTGCATTCCGGGGCCAGCCTCAGCGATTGGTTGTGGGCCGAGGCCGCTGCAGTGGCCGATGAGTTCGGGGTTGAGATCGACCTGCGCATCAAGATCTCGGGCGAGAGCTTTCTGACCCCGCCGGGGCCTCTGTCCGCCCTGGTCGCCAAGGCGGTTGAGGCGGAAACCGGTGTGGTGCCCGAGATGTCGACCACGGGCGGTACCTCGGACGCGCGATTTGTGAAGAACCACTGCCCGGTGGTGGAATTCGGGCTGGTGGGCCGCACCATGCATCAGGTGGATGAATGCGTCGAGGTGGCACAGATCGAACAGCTCAAGGCCATCTACACGCGCATCCTGCGAGACTATTTCGCCTGACATGCAGCGCACTCTCGTGATCATGGTGAAAGAGCCGCGCCCGGGTCGGGTGAAAACCCGGCTGGGCCGCGATATCGGTATGGTTGGGGCGGCTTGGTGGTTTCGCCACCAGACACGCTCGTTGATCCGGCGGCTGCGTGATCCGCGTTGGCAGATTGTGCTGGCGGTCGCGCCTGACCGCGAAGGTCTGACCAGCCGAATCTGGCCTGCTGATCTGCCGCGGGCGGGGCAGGGGCGCGGAGATCTGGGTGACCGGATGGGTCGGATGCTGCGCGGGATGCCGCCGGGGCCGGTCTGCCTGATCGGCGCGGATATTCCGGGCATTACCCGAGGCCACATTGCCCGCGCGTTCACGGTGTTGGGGTCCGCGCAGATGGCATTCGGCCCCGCCCCGGATGGCGGCTATTGGCTGGTGGGTGCGCAAAGATATGGCGCGCTTCCCAACAACCTGTTCCGCGATGTGCGCTGGTCCACCGAACATGCGCTAGCTGACACGCTGGCCTCGATCTCCGGCGCACGAGTGGCGCTGCTGGACCCGTTGCGCGATGTGGACACGGTGGCCGATCTGAAACCCTGATCCGTTTTTGGTCATGACGCCGTCGCACGCCCGTGTTACGCCAAATATATGAGTCGTATCCCCACCAAGCAGGAGGTCCTTGACTGGATCTCGGCGAACCCCACCCTGACCTCGAAACGCGATATCGCCAAAGCCTTTGGGATCAAGGGCGCGGCGCGGATCGACCTGAAACGCATCCTGCGCGAGCTTGAGGCCGAGGGCCACCTGGAAAAGCGCAAGCGCAGCTATGGCGACCCGGATCGTCTGCCGCCGGTCAGTGTGCTGCAGGTGAAGGCTCCGAATGTCGATGGCGACCTGTTTGCGCGCCCGCTGGAATGGCATGGTGAAGGGGTTGAGCCCATCGTCTTGTTGATCACTCGCGCCAGTGACCCGGCTCTGGGCGAGGGCGACCGGATTCTGGCGCGCCTGACCGTGGTGCATGAGGAAGACCACAATTATGAGGCCCGCCTGATCCGCCGGATCGGCACCAACCCGCGCAAGATCGTCGGCATTTTCCGCAAAGGGGCCGAGGGCGGGCGGATCGTGCCCATCGACAAAGCGGGCCAGAATGAATGGCTGGTCCCCGATGGTGCGGTGCTTGGCGCCAAAGACGGTGAGCTGGTCGAGGCCGAACAGGCCGGGCCCAAGAACCGCATGGGTCTGCCCCGTGCCCGCATCGTGGAACGGTTGGGTGACCCCACCGCGCCCAAGGCGGTCTCTCTGATCGCGATCCACCAGCACGGCATCCCGGACGACTTCCCGGACAAGGTGATCGCCGAGGCCGATAAGGCCAAACCCGTCGGTCTGAAGGGCCGCGATGACCTGCGGGATATGCCGCTGCTAACCATCGACCCCTCGGATGCGCGGGATCACGACGATGCCTGTTACGCGCACGCTGATGACGACCCCAAGAACCCCGGCGGTCATGTAATCTGGGTCGCCATCGCAGATGTTGCAGCCTATGTGCAGCCCGGAACCGCGCTGGACCGTGAAGCACGCAAGCGGGGCAATTCCAGCTATTTCCCAGACCGCGTTGTGCCGATGCTGCCCGACCGTCTGTCGGGCGATCTGTGCTCGCTGCACGAAGGCGTCCCGCGCGCTTGTATCGCCGTGCGGATGCAGATCGACGCCGAGGGTAACAAGATCGGCCACCGGTTTGTGCGGGGGCTGATGCGCTCGGCTGCATCTCTGCATTATGCCGAGGTGCAGGAGGCCATCGATGGTACCCCCAACGACCGCACTGGGCCCCTGTTGGAGACAGTGCTGAAACCTCTCTACGCTGCCTATGCCGCGTTGAAGTCCGCGCGTGCGGTGCGACAGCCATTGGAGCTGGACCTGCCCGAACGCAAGATCGTCCTCAGCGACACCGGTGAAGTGACTAGCGTGGCGTTTCGCGACCGGCTGGATGCTCATAAGCTGATCGAGGAGTTCATGATCCTCGCCAACGTGGCCGCCGCTGAAACGCTGATTGCCAAACGCCGCCCGCTGCTGTTCCGTGTCCACGAAGAACCCGCGCCCGAGAAGTTGGAAAGCCTGCGGGAAACTGCGCAGGCTGCCGGTTTGAACCTTGCGAAAGGGCAGGTGCTGCAAACACGCCACCTCAACGCGCTGCTGAACGCTGCTGCGGGCACTGAAGATGCCGAGTTGATCAACCTGACCACTCTGCGGTCGATGGCGCAGGCCTACTACAACGCAGAGAATTTCGGCCATTTCGGTCTGGCGCTGCGGAATTATGCACATTTCACCTCACCCATTCGCCGCTATGCGGACCTGATCGTGCATCGCGCGCTGATCTCGGCCCATGGTTGGGGCAAGGATGGGCTGACCGAGGATGAAATCGCGCGACTGGACGAAACCGCCACCCATATCTCGGACACCGAGCGGCGTTCGATGATGGCTGAGCGCGACACAACCGATCGCTATCTGGCGGCTTATTTGAGCGAGCGGGTGGGCAATGAGTTCACCGGCCGCATCAGCGGCATCGCGCGGTTCGGGGCCTTTGTGAAGATGGACGAAACCGGCGCTGATGGGTTGGTGCCCGTGCGATCCTTGGGGCGTGAGTTCTTCCACTTCGACCGCGAAGCCGGTACGCTGATGGGATCAGACACCGGGTTGATCATCGCCATCGGTCAACGCGTCACCGTGCGTCTGACTGCGGCGACGCCGGTTACGGGCGGGCTGGAGCTGGAGCTGCTGTCCATCGACGATCAAGCCCTGCCGCGCGGCCGCGGCCCAGTGAAACGCGGCGCACGGCGAAAGGCGGTCAGCAACAAGCGCAAGAAAGACAAGATCAAACGCAAAGTCGAACGCAAACGCCGTCAGAGGTGATAGGTCAGCGCCCGCGCAATCAGCCATCCGTGGCGGTTCGCGTCAATCTGGCGGGGGTCGTCGAAAAGAACTGCCCGGTTACCTTCCAGCCGATCCTCGTCTGGGAAGGCCGAAGTGAAATCACTGATCAGACGGCTTTGGCAATGGACGAACAGTGCGAAACTGGCGGTCTTGTGGCCCCCTAACCTGATCGTGGACCCTTTGGGTGCCAGGTAGGCGGGTTGCCCCCAGCGCAAGGCTTCTTGCAGCGGTTGGGCGCTGGGCAGAGTTAGGGCCGTTTCAAAGATCAATTCACGCAGGGCCAGCACACCCTTATGGGTGTCTGGCTTGTACCCGTCGAAAACGGACTGAACAGCGGGGTCTTGAAAGGGCGTCATAGGGGGATCGCCTGCTCTAACCGGTCCAAATAACTGTTAAGCAAGGTATCGGTTTTGATGCGTCGCGTCAGCTGAGTTTCTTTTGGTGTCGCGCGCATCGCGGCCAGTACTGGCCCGACGCTCATGTCTGCTGCGGTTGGGCTTTCACCGAACAGGAAGGGCGACTGCCACAAAAAGGCCGATATCGCTTCGAGGTCACATTCCAGGCGATCTGTGCGTTCAGTATCCGAGAACCGCGAGACACCGGCCCCGTCCATTCGCTTCATCACCGATTTGCGGATTGCGTGGGTCACGGGGCGACGGATCAGTGCAGGAACCTCGGTGAATAACATATCGCGCAGGATCGGCCAGACCTCGTCATTGCCCCAGCGATCCAGAACGACGTGGTTATAGATATGTTCTTCGGCCATGCGGATCAGGGCGCGGGACTGGGCCTTTTGAATATCACTAAGGCCTGCGTCGAAATCGGCCCCTTGTGTTTCCAGCCAGTCCCGGATCAGGTCGCTGTCGGCCACCAGCCTTTGAGACGTGCGCAAAACAGGCAATTTCTGGTGGGGCATCTTCGATGGGTTCAGCATATCGGACCGCTGCCAGCTTTGGCCGGACAGTTGCAACATATAAGCCGTTTTGACGCAAAAAGGGCTGGCGCTGAATTGGCCGAAGGCGGCAGGGAAGGTCAGAAGGGTCAGCATCGTTGGCTCCGGAGTCGTTAAGATACCGTTTGGATAAGATGCCGTAATGACAGTTTCTGTCATTAGCCTTAGTCTAGATTACGATATGTCTCGCACCGCCCGCCTGTTCCAATTGATGCAAGCCTTGCGCTCTGGCCCGTCGCCCAAGACCTCGGTCCAACTGGCGCGGGATCTGGGCGTCTCAGCTCGCACCGTTCATCGTGACATCGACGCTTTGCGCGGACTGGGGGCTGTCATCGACGGAGAGGCAGGGTTTGGGTTCACCTTGATCGAGGATGCGACTCTGCCGCCTTTGGGCTTCACCGATGACGAGCTAGAGGCACTGGTTCTGGGCTTGCGCGAGGTGCAATCCATTGGCGATCCAGGTCTGGCAGATGCGGCTGGGGCGGTTCTGCGCAAGCTGCAGGGACGCTTGCAACACCGCCAGTCGCATCGCCTGTCACACGCCGTCCTGACGGCCACCCGGTTTGATCGTCCGGCCCGGCCAACCATCGATGTGCGCGATCTGAGACAAGCCACATGGGATGAACGCACAGTCGAGTTTGCCTATACCGATGCCAAGGGGGATGCCACCCGTCGTCGGGTGAATCCGCTGAGTATCGTATATATGGACCGGGCAAGCGTTTTGATCAGTTGGTGCCATTTACGGCAGGACTTCAGGATATTCCGGCTGGACCGTATGCGCGACATGGCCCTGACCGAAGACTTTTTCCGGCCCAACAGGGTGCCTCTGCTTCGGCAAGCGCTGGATCGGTTGCGGGCCGAGCGCGCAGCAAAACTCCGCGAGGACGAAACCTGAGCTCTTTGTGATTTCGCCATTATGCGCTACCTTGGTGTTGAGCAGTAATCAGGAAAATCGGAATGCATAAATGCGTAAGCGGCGTCATGACCGCTGCATTATGGGCATCCATAGTGCAGGCGGATCCTATCAACTCGGCCAATGGCCCACAGATTCACGAGCTCGCATCGGCCGATGTCACCGTGTCGATACGGCCGGTTGTTCGGCCAGAGTTTAAGGAGATCCGCGTGTCAACCGAAGGGAATGCGCGCTTTCAGGCGTGGCTGGGAGCGTTCCGCGAACGCGCGTTGCAACAAGGAATATCTGCGACGACGTTGGACCGGTCATTGGCGGGGCTGACTTACGATTGGGACGTTATCAAGCGCGATCGCAACCAAGCCGAGTTCTCGAAGCCAATCTGGGAGTATCTGGACTCTGCCGTATCAGACCGGCGAATTGCGAATGGACGCGCCGGGTTGGAGCGCCATGACGCGGTCTTGACCCAGATCGAAGCGCAATATGGCGTCGAGAAAGAAGTTGTAACGGCCATCTGGGGGCTTGAGACCTCGTATGGTTCGTTTCGGGGCGGAGATCAGACGATCCGGTCGCTGGCAACGCTGGCGTTCGACGCACGTCGGGCGTCTTTCTTCGAGGTGCAACTGGTGGCCGCCTTGCAGATCATTCAGGCTGGCGATGTCGCGCCCGGCGCGATGACAGGCAGTTGGGCGGGCGCAATGGGTCATACGCAGTTTATGCCGACCTCGTATTTGGAACATGCGGTGGATTTTGATGGCGACGGACGGCGAGATATCTGGTCCGACGACCCGACAGACGCTTTGGCTTCGGCGGCGTCCTACCTGACGCGACATGGGTGGAAAAAGGGTCTACCTTGGGGGATCGAAGTGCAGTTGCCAGACGGTTTCGATTTTGCTTCGGCCAAGCGGGACCACAGGTTGATGCCATCCGAATGGGCCGCGCTTGGTGTTGTTGGACGCGACGGGCAGGCCATTCCGGATCATGGGAAGGCGGCCATTCTCTTGCCGGCAGGCGGGCAAGGCGTGGCCTTGATGATATTCGACAATTTCAACGTGATCGAGAAATACAACGGTGCCGACGCCTATGTGATCGGGATTGGCCATTTGTCGGATCGGCTGGTTGGCGGCGCGCCGTTTCGGGCATCTTGGCCCCGCGATGATCGGATACTGAGCTTTACCGAAAAGAAAGAGCTGCAGAGCCTTTTGACCGAGGCTGGGTTCGATACCCAAGGAATCGACGGGCGCACAGGCCCGAATACTGTCAACGCGGTGCGGGCCTATCAGTTGGCGCAGGGTTTGGTGCCGGATGGTTATCCAACCCTGCGGTTGCTAGAGCGGTTGAGGTAGGGGAGGGGGCTCTGCCCCCATCGCGGCAAGCCGCGATTCCCCCGAGATATATTTGGCCAGATGAAGCTGCGCGGATCAGCTGGCGGCTTTCATCAGCCCTTGTTCGACAATGTCGGCCTGGGCTTCGTCCAGCGATTTGTGGATGCGCACGAACATCTCGTCGATATCCGATGGGGTCAGGATCAGCGGAGGTGAGATGATCATCCGGTCCCCCACATGGCGCATGATCAGATTGTTGCTAAAGCAACGGTCGCGGCAGACATAGCCGACTGTGCCAGGGGCTGAGGCGAACTTAGCGCGGCTTGCTTTGTCGGGCGTCAGCGCAATCGAGGCCATCATACCGACGATTTTCGCTTCGCCCACCAGTGGGTGATCGACCAGCGCCTCCCATTTTTCTTTCAGGTAGGGGGCGGCGACGTCGCGGACGTGGTCCACGATCTTTTCCTCTTCGAGGATGCGTAGGTTTTCCAGTGCCACGGCGGCGGCGACCGGGTGGCCGGAATAGGTGTAGCCGTGGTTGAATTCGGTGCCGCCAATCACCTCGGCGATCTCATCATTGACGATAGAACCTCCGATGGGCGCGTAGCCCGAGCTGAGGCCCTTGGCGATAGTCATGATATGCGGGCGGATGCCCACGGTTTGCGACCCGAACCAGTTGCCAGTGCGGCCAAAGCCGCAGATGACCTCATCCGCGATCAGCAGGATATCGTATTTGTCGCAGATTCGCTGGATTTCGGGCCAATAGGTGTCGGGTGCGACGATCACGCCACCTGCGCCCTGAACCGGCTCGGCGATGAAGGCCGCGACGCGGTTTTCGCCCAGTTCAAGAATTGCCTCTTCCAGTTCCTGCGCGCGGGCCAAACCGAACTCTTCGGGCGTCATGTCGCCGCCTTCTGCCCACCAGTTAGGCTGGTTGATGTGGTGAATGTTCGGGATCGGAATACCACCCTGCGCGTGCATCCCTGCCATACCCCCCAGCGAGGCCGAGCCAACGGACGAACCGTGATAGGCATTGTGGCGGCTGATGATGATATTCTTGTCTGGTTGGCCTTTTTCGGCCCAATAAGTGCGAACCAGACGGATATTGGTGTCATTTGCTTCAGACCCGCCAGCAGCGAAGAACACATGGTTCAGATCGCCCGGCGCCAGTTCGGCCAGCTTTTTGGCCAGCGCGATGGCGGGGACATGCGTGGTTTTGAAGAAGGTATTGTAGTAGGGTAGTTCGCGCATTTGTCGCGCAGCTGCCTCGGCCAGTTCGTCGCGGCCATAGCCGACATTGACACACCAAAGACCGGCCATGGCATCCAGAATTTCCTCGCCTTCGCTATCGGTCAGATAGACGCCCTTGGCGCGGGTGATGACGCGAGCACCCTCTTTCCCGAGCGCGCCATTGGCCGAGAATGGGTGCATGTGGTGGGCGGCATCCAGTGCCTGCAATTCGGCAGTCGGCATGTGATTTGTGATGGTCGACATCGGGGAATCTCCTGCAAGAGCGATTAGCGGTCACAATATGATCAAATTTTTTTCTGTCAATCGAATCGCATTTATCTAGGTAGATGACAAGGCACCTGCCATCAGCTCCATTCCCTGTTCGATGTCCTGCGCGGTGGCTTTCGCGACCCTGTCGGGGTCCTTTCGGCGGAGCGCCGTTATGATATCTTTGTGGCGGTCGGGCAGGCTTTGGGTTCCGAAACGACCGCAAACGACACGCAGTGAGGGGCCGAACCGCAGCCATAACCGTTCAGCCAAATCGTTGAGAATCGGAGCGTCTGCGTAGGAATAGAGCGTTTCATGAAACAGGTGGTTGAGGCGCAGATATCCGCCGACGTCGCCGTCGGCGATAGTGCGGTCCAACTGTTTATCGATCTGAGCCAGATGATCTATTTCGACAGCGCTCATGTTGGTTGTCGCGCGTCTGGAAAGCTCTGATTCTATTGAAATTCTAGCGAAAATCATCTGTTGAACATCGCTATGTTTCAGCAAAGGTACGCTGACCCGGCGATTGCCCTGAAACATCAGTGCTCCGTCAGAGATCAGCCTGCGAATCGCTTCGCGAACAGGGGTCATGCCAACGTCCAGCGAATCAGTCAGCCCCTGAATGGTGACAGGCTGACCGGGGACCAGATCGCCATACATGATCTGGGCGCGCAGCGTCTGATAGACCTGCTCGTGGGCAGGTTGTTTCTGATCATCGGCCACTGGCCTCGGTGCCTTATTTTTGATCAAATCCAATTGGTTTGCCCTGTTTGCGATTGTGTTGACTTGCCAGGTGCCTGACCTCGTGAAACCATACGACGGATCGGGGAAAAACGCAAAACTTGATCAAATCCAAAAAAACGGGAAAATACCCGCACACTTGCAGGGAGAATAAAATGTCAATCAAAACGCTGACACTGACAGCGGTCATCGCACTGGGGACTTCGGCGGCCTTCGCTGAAGAAGTGCGTGTCTACAACTGGTCGGATTATATCGACGAAGACCTTTTACAGAAGTTCGAGGAAGAAACCGGTCTGACGCTGATCTACGACGTGTTCGACAGCAACGAGGTTCTGGAAACCAAGATGCTGGCCGGTGGGTCTGGCTATGATGTGGTGGTTCCGTCCGGCACGTTCCTTCAGCGCCAGATTCAAGCGGGGGCTTTCCAGCAACTGGATACTTCCAAGCTGGATAACTCGGGGAATCTTTGGGACGTCATTCAGGAACGGACCGCAGGATACGACCCCGACAACGCCTTCTCGATCAACTACATGTGGGGAACCACGGGGATCGGCGTCAATGTTGGTAAGGTCAAAGAGGCGCTGGGCGATGACGTCGCGCTGAATAGCATGGAGTTGGTGCTGAACCCGGAAAACATGGAGAAGCTCGCCGGGTGCGGTGTGCATTTCCTGGATGCGCCTGCCGAGATGATCCCCATGACGTTGCAATATCTGGGCGAAGATCCGGACAGCCACGATCCGGACGTCATCCAGAAGGTCGAAGAAGTTCTGACCAGCGTGCGTCCGCATATCCAGAAGTTCCATAGCTCGGAATACATCAACGCTCTGGCCAATGGTGATATCTGCGTGGCCGTGGGTTGGTCAGGTGACATTCTACAGGCCCGCGACCGTGCGGCCGAGGCCGATAACGGGGTCGAGATAGAATACCATCCGTTCGCTGAAGGTTCGCTGATGTGGTTTGACCAGATGGCCATCCCGGCAGATGCTCCGAACCCAGAAGGCGCGCACAAGTTCCTGAACTTCATTCTGGATGCCAACAACATGGCTGCGGCGTCGAACTATGTTTATTACGCCAACGGCAACAAAGCCTCGCAAGAGTTCCTTGAGGAAGACGTGATCGGCGATCCGGCGATCTACCCGGACGACGCGACGATGCAGAATCTCTACATCACCACGCCCTACCCGGCAAAAACGCAGCGGGTTGTGACCCGTCTGTGGACCAAGATCAAATCGGGTACCTGATCCGATTTCCTAAGGCGGGGCGGGTTTCCCGCCCTGCCGTTTTTCTCAAGATTGCCGAACGGGGGCTGTAGTGAACTCTGACGTCTTTGCGCCGTGGGAAGACCCACAGGCGAAACCCTTGATCCAATTCCAGAATGTCACCAAGCGGTTTGGAGACTTTACGGCAATCGACAACCTGTCTTTGGATATTTTCGAGAAAGAATTTTTCGCTCTGCTGGGGCCATCGGGCTGCGGCAAAACCACGATGATGCGGATGTTGGCGGGGTTCGAAACACCCACCGAGGGCCACATCATGTTGGGCGGTCAGGATATCGACCCGATCCCGCCAAATAAGCGGGCGGTAAACATGATGTTCCAGTCCTACGCGCTGTTCCCGCACTTAAGCATCTGGGAAAACATCGCCTTTGGCCTGCGCCGGGACAACATGCCCAAACGCGACCTTGAGGACAGAGTCGAAGAAATGCTGCGCCTGACCCGGCTGACGCAATTCGCGCGTCGTAAACCGCACCAGATCTCGGGCGGGCAGCGGCAGCGGGTCGCTTTAGCGCGGTCTTTGGCCAAAGCGCCAAAACTATTGCTGCTGGACGAACCGTTGGGCGCGCTGGACAAGAAGCTGCGGCAGGACACGCAGTTCGAGCTGATGGATATTCAGGAAAAGACCGGCACCACCTTTGTCATCGTGACCCACGATCAAGAGGAAGCTATGACCGTGGCCAGCCGCGTGGCCGTGATGGATCAGGGACGGCTGATGCAGGTCGCCACGCCGGACCGGATTTATGAGAACCCCAACTCGGTCTATGTCGCCGACTTTATAGGCGACGTAAATATCATCGAAGGCCGCGCCACCGCCAATGGCGAAGACACCTATCAGATCGATTGGGCCGAAGGGCAGGCCCCGTTGACCGCGACCTCGGCCAATGGGTTCGCGCAGGGGCAGGCCTGTCATCTGGCGATCCGCCCCGAGAAGGTAACGATCTCGGCCGACCGCCCGGCGGACGCGATCAATGCGGTGCAGGGCAAGGTCCATGACATCGCCTATCTCGGCAACCTTTCCACCTATCACGTCGAATTACCCAACGGCACGATCATCAAGGCGCAGACGGCCAATACCCGCCGTATCTCGCGCCGGTCCTTTACCTGGGAAGACCCGGTCTGGCTGTCCTGGACAGCAACGGCTGCGGTTCTGCTGGCCGACTGATGCGCCGCGCCTTTCTTATCGCCGTCCCATATGTCTGGCTGCTGGCGCTGTTTCTGGTGCCGTTTTTTATCGTCCTGAAAATCTCGCTGTCGGATATCGAACTGGCGATCCCGCCTTACACGCCAACGCTGGACTTCTCGCAGGGCTGGTCAGGAATCAAAGAGTTCTTCAGCCAATTGGATTTCGAAAACTTCGTCTGGCTGACTGAGGATGACCTGTATTGGAAAGCCTACCTCTCTAGTGTCAAAATCGCGGTGATTTCCACGTTTTTCACGCTGCTGGTTGGCTATCCCATCGCTTATGGCATGGCCCGCGCGCCGGTTGAATGGCGGCCGACGCTGATGATGCTCGTGATCCTGCCCTTCTGGACCTCGTTCCTGATCCGCGTCTATGCGTGGATGGGCATCCTGTCGAACGAAGGCTATCTGAACCAGTTGCTGCTGTGGACGGGGTTGATCTCGACCCCGCTGACCATTCTGAACACCAACACTGCCGTCTATATCGGCATCGTCTACACCTATCTGCCGTTCATGATCCTGCCGATCTATTCGGCGCTGGAACGGATGGACGAATCCCTGATCGAGGCCGCCGAAGACCTTGGTTGTTCGCGGGTTCAGGCCTTTTGGCTTGTGACAGTCCCGCTGTCGCGCCCCGGTATCATAGCAGGCTGTTTCCTTGTGATGATCCCGGTGATTGGCGAGTTCGTGATCCCCTCGCTTCTGGGCGGGTCAGGCACGCTGATGATTGGCAAAGTACTGTGGGAGGAGTTCTTCTCGAACCGCGACTGGCCGGTGGCGAGCGCCGTGGCGGTAGTGCTTCTGCTGATCCTTGTGATCCCAATCGTGCTGTTCCAGCGAAACCAGCAGAAACAGACGGAGGCCGAGCAATGAACAGGCTAAGCTGGTTCAACGCGGTCTCGCTGACGCTGGGATTTGCGTTCCTCTATATCCCGATGATCATCCTGATCATCTTTTCCTTTAACGAAAGCAAGCTGGTCACCGTTTGGGCTGGCTTCTCGACCAAATGGTATGGAGAGCTGGTCCAGAACGAGGCGTTTCTGGATGCGGCATGGGTGACAGTCCGGGTGGCTGTGTTCTCATCTACGCTGGCGACCATTCTGGGCACCGCCGCCGCCTATGTGCTGGTGCGCGGCGGGCGTTTCTTCGGTCGAACGCTGTTCTCCGGTATGATCTACGCCCCGCTGGTGATGCCCGAAGTGATCACCGGCCTGTCGTTGCTGCTATTGTTCATAGGCATCGGGCTGGATCGCGGTATCCTGACCATCGTTCTGGCGCATACGACCTTTTCGATGTGTTTCGTATCGGTCGTTGTCTCGTCGCGCTTGGTCACGTTCGATCAGTCGCTGGAAGAGGCCGCTCTTGACCTTGGTTGTTCGCCCGCGCAAGCGTTTCGCCTAGTGACACTGCCGATCATTGCGCCTGCCGTGATTTCCGGCTGGTTGCTGGCCTTTACCCTGTCGCTGGATGATCTGGTGATTGCGTCCTTTACCTCGGGGCCGTCGGCCACAACCCTGCCGATCAAGATCTTCTCGGCGGTCAGGCTGGGTGTCAGCCCCGAGATCAACGCGCTGTCCACGTTGATGATTGCAGTTGTGACGGTTGGGGTCATCACCGCGTCATTGGTGACAAAACGGGCGATGATGCGCCAAAAGCAGGATGAAATGGCCGCGGCGCGTACCGAATGAAACGGCTGTTCCCGGACTACACTTATGGCCCCGGACCCCGGGAAGTATGCTGGTGGGATGAAACCATTCCCAGCCTGAATTGGCCGGAAATGACAGGAGACCTGACGGTTGATGTCGCGGTTGTGGGTGGTGGGTTCACGGGCCTTTCCGCGGCGCTACATTTGGCGCAAGCAGGTACGTCTGTTGCTGTGCTTGAGGCCGAGACGCCCGGCTGGGGCGCGTCCGGGCGCAACGGTGGGTTCTGCTGTCTGGGTGGTTCAAAACTCAGCCCGAAGGCAATGTCCCGCAGGTTCGGAGCTTCTGCTGCGCGGGAATACGGACAAGCCGAAGCGGACGCCGTTCATCTCGTGGCCGGTCTCCTAAGGGACCATCGGATTGAGGCGGATGTCCATTCGAAAGGAGAAACCCAGCTGGCGCACAATGCGCGGGCCATGTCAGCCCTTAGGAAAGGTGCGGATTCGACCGGAGTTTTGCACGAAGCCAAGGACTTGCCCGGTCTCGGTTTTGGTGGCGCGTTTCACGGCGGGTATACGAACCCTGTGGGCTTTGGTCTAAACCCCCGGAAATACTTGTTCGGACTGGCCGAAGCGGCGCAGCGAAATTGTGCAAAACTGTTTCAGAAAAGCGCCGTCCAGGCACTGCAAAAGATCGCTCAGGGTTTTGAGGTCACAACACCTGTAGGGAAAGTGCGTGCATCAAATGTCTTGATTTGCACCAATGGGTATTCCAGCGAGGATGTGCCGGACTGGATGTCCGGGCGCTACATGCCCGCCCAATCCACGGTACTGGTGACTCGTCCCTTGACCAAACTCGAGTTGGCGGCGCAAGGCTGGACCACGGATCAGATGTCTTATGACACGCGGCACCTGCTGCACTATTTCCGGCTGATGCCCGACCGGCGGTTCCTGTTTGGAATGCGCGGCGGTCTGCGATCCTCACCCCGAGCTGAGGCCGCGATTCGCCATAAGGTTCACCGTGACTTCACACGGATGTTCCCGGAATGGAGTGCAGTGGATATCACCCATATCTGGTCGGGAATGGTGTGTTTGACACGGGGGTTAACGCCCTATGTGGGGCCAGTTTCGGGCCAGCCTGGCATGTTTGCAGGGTTTGCGTTCCACGGCAACGGCGTCGCGATGGGGACTTATTGCGGGCGCGCACTAGCCCAGTTGGCCCTTGGTCAAGGCTCGCAGCTTCCCACTCCGATGACGCGCACTCCCCCCCGGTTTCCGCTGGGGCCCTGGCGGAGGGCACTGATGCCGCCTGCCTATTGGATGATGGGGCTTGCGGACATGTGACCCGGTCACAGTGACTCGAGTTCCAGTTCCAGACCCTTTGCATAGTCTTCGGCCCCGCGCTCGATACGCCACAGGCAATAGGCCGCCATGCGCCAGGCATACCAGGGACGCAACGCAAGATAGCGTGACGTTGTGGCCGGGTGATTATAGGCCGCCAAAAAGGCGTTTTCCTCATCGGGGGTCAGGGGCGCGCCGCGATAGACTTGTTGCATGGCAGGCGACAGGAACATGGCAAGGTCTTCGCAGGGGTCGCCCTGTGCGGGGCATTGCCAGTCGATCAAAGTCAATGCCGAACCGTCGACCAGAATATTGCCGGCCACCGGATCTCCATGGATCAAGCAGGTTTGGTGAGACGGCGGAACCGATGTCGTCGGGCGCATTCGGTTGAGGCGGGCCTTCATCGCGGACTCGCACCCGCTCAGAATGTTTAGCGTGTGAGCCTCCAAATCGGTGCTTCCGTTGCACCCGGCTGGGGCCTGAACCGGGATTTTAAGGTCGTGCAAATCGCGCAATAATGCACCGACAGCCTCTGGCCCGGTCGACCAGGGCGATCCCGGCGCATGGTCATAGAATACCCAATGACCCTGCCCATGCTTCCCGGTGGTTCGCAAACGCGGCACAAAGCCGGTCTGTTCCAATGCGCGCAGACACTGCGCCTCAAGTTCGGGATCATTGCGAAACAGGGGATTGCACCGATTGGCACGGTAGAGCTTTAGGACCTTGTCACCATCTCCGCCGAGCACTTTCCACACCTGATTGGTGCGCCCGCCATACAAGGTGCGAAACTGCGCACCCGCTCCGATAAGCCCGGCGTCCCGCAGCCGGTTGACAAGGTCTTGTGGAGGAGGCGTCTGGTCAGGCAGTGGGATCACCGTTTGAAAAACGAGTCGAGGGTTGCAAACCTTTGGCCTGTCTCGCCTCTTAGATCAAGCGCCCGCTCTGACTGCAGTCACGTCTCCAACCGGCACAACCTGCCCGCTTTCCAAGGTCAGAAGGACAGCACCCTCTCCGACTTGTGCTTCCACCACCCGGTTGTAGACCGCGGCCAGCTGCTGTGACACAAGCTCTTCGCCGTCATAGCTTTCCAAAGTAGCGGAATAAGAGCCGGTCGGCAGGGGCGTGCCGGTCCCGTCTGTGCCTGCCCATTCGAACTCTGCCTGATCGGTCGGAACGGGGATGCGGTCGATCACTGCCCCGTCCTTGTCGCGGATGATCATGACGGCGCTGTCCGCCACCGCGCTGGCCTGCGCAAGCAAAGTAACGGGCTGGCCATCAAAGCGGAACGCGGCCGGTGACCGGACTTCCATCCCGACCCAGCTGGCAAGCTCGCCCATATCCACGTTGCCCATCGGCAAGGCCAGACCAGTCAGAAGGTCGTTGGTCTGGACCTGTTGCTCGACCATCGAAAACTGCGCCAGTTGCGAGGCGTATTCCGTCGAGTCCAGCGGCTCAAGAGGGTCCTGATTCCTTGCTTGAGCCGTCAGCATCAGCAAGAAGGTTTCAAAATCCGAGGCCAGCCCGGATGAAACCGAAGGTGCGGTGGTCTGTGCCGTGTTACCGGGTTGAGTCGCAGATTGAATAGGAGTGATCATTGTCAAAGCCTTATGTCGATGCGCCCTGGGGTGCCAATTATTGGTCGGGCCGAAGGGTCTGGTTGCGCTTGGGTCGCGTGTTCGGGTTCTGATGCCGCAGTGTGCGCATCGTTCTGTTCATCCGATCCCGTGTCAGACGAAGTCCCGAGATCGAAAGACAAATCCCCCAGTCCAAGGGACTTGAACTCGGCCTCCAGCAACGAGATGTGCCGCCGGATCATGTCCAGTGTTTCGGGGCGTTCGGTGGCGATCGTCAGATGCAGCCCATCGTCACGGCCATTCATGACGATCGAAACACGCCCCAGTTCTTCGGGGTTAAGAGCGATCTCGATCATACCTGATTGCGGTCGCGCGTGGATTGCCGCAGCCATTTGACCCGCGACGGCGCGGGCCGTCTCGGCGCGGGCAGATGCGGTCAAAGCTTGCGCGGCTGCCAACGTATCGCGCGCTGAGGATGTGGGTGATACATCTTTGAAAGCCGAGATTTCATCTAATTCGGGTGTGGCAGAAACGTCGGGGACAACAGGGTTTTTTTCTGTCGCCATGATCTGCATTTGAACAAGGCTGGTTGCTGTATTGATTGGCGTGCGTGGCTGCGCGGCCGGAGCGTCCTGAACTGGCTCGACCAGATTCGGATCGGCTGCATTTTCCGACAGAACCGGTGCCGGCGGTTTGGACGTTTGAGTTGCTTGGGCCAGTGATGTCGAATTCACCGCCCGATTAACGTCAGGCGCTACGGGCACGGGAGTCTTGGTCGGTGAAACATGCGGTAGATCAGACGCAACACGGCCGGACTGTTGGATTGGTTTATCCGGCTTGACGATGATGGCAGCCGCCGTCTCGCCCGTGACCGCCAGTTTTTCCGGCGCTAGTGCATTCCCAAAAACTAGAATGGCGCGATCTGGTTGGACCTCATGATTGCCATTGGCCAACGAGGTTGGTCGGTCAGTTGGCAAAGGCTCGGCATCTGTAGGTTCGTCGCTGATGGGCAGCTCATGTTGTGCCGCCTCAGCCTCTGGCGTCGGAACATCCGGCGTTTCGGCATCATCGGTGGTTGTTTCTGTTTGCTCGTCCAGAACGGATTGAAACGAACCCGCCTCTTTCTGTTCAGGCTGTTCCTGCGCGTTTTGGTTGCCTTTTGCATGGGTGGTCGGCGCTGACATCGCCGCTGTAAGAGGGTTGGGCATTTTGCTCCGACTCCGGTTGTGTGACCCGAAATCTGCCTGCAGGAAGTTACGTTTATTTTAACCGCTTTCGCCTTTGATCAAGAAAGTTCGACGTAAATTTCGGAGAAAACAATGCAGATCTCTGCGACCTTACCCACGCATCAAACACCCACCACATCCGACAGGCTGCGCTCTGCCGCAGTCGAGATTGAGGCAGCGTTTCTTTCGGAAATGCTCAAGTCGGCAGGATTGGGTGAAGCACGCAAAGCCTTTGGTGGCGGTGCGGGCGAAGACCAGTTCTCATCTTTTCTTGTTCAGCATCAAGCACGCCAACTGGCCGAATCCGGTGGCGTTGGCCTTTCAGAAATTCTTTTGCGGTCCATGATGGAGAAAACCAATGCCGACAAAATCTGAACCTGATCTGGTGCAGTCTCTTGAAGAGGTTTTGGACCTGGAGCGCTCTGCTCTGATCGAAGGTGATCTGGATCGCCTTAATCATATGGTCCCTGCAAAGGAAAAACTGATTGGGGCGATCAACGAACTGGATGTTTTCGACAGCGAGGATTTGATTCGCGTGCAAAAGAAGGTCGAGCGGAACCAGGCATTACTGAACAGCGCGGCGGATGGGATTCGCGCTGTGGCCGCGCGCATGGCTGAACTGCGCCGGGTGCGTCAGGAATTCAGCACTTACGGGGCTGATGGGCAACGCAATGGCTTCGCGGTGCGCAGTCACCCGAAACTGGAAAAACGGGCATAGATGTCGGTTTGATTCAAATCCGAATTTTTCCGCGTTTGGGTTTTAGCACTCCGTTAGGGGATCGGCGGCAAAGGTGGTCGGGCATCTGAAACAGCAGGTGGCGCGAACAGCCCGACGGCGGATCGCAATGATCAGAAAGACGTTAAAGCCCGCATGTGGTGCGGGGTTAGCACGGGCGCAAAGGGCCCATACGAAAAAAGGAAGAAGCTATGTCCAGCATTCTGACCAACAATGGCGCAATGGTTGCGCTGCAGACCCTGAAATCGGTCAACAAGAACCTGGCGATGACCCAGAACGCGATCTCGACCGGTAAAGATGTTGCTACGGCCAAAGATAACTCGGCTGTGTGGGCAATCTCGAAAGTCATGGAATCCGACGTCAAAGGGTTCAACGCGATCAAAGACAGCCTCGCCTTGGGTGAGTCCACTGTCGCGGTGGCGCGGAACGCATCGGAAACCGTGACTGACCTGCTGAACCAGATGAAAGGCAAGATCGTCGCGGCGCAGGAAGACAACGTGGATCGCGGCAAGATCAACGACGACGTGACCGCGCTGCGCGATCAGATCACCGCTGTTGTCGGAGCGGCCCAGTTCAACGGGCTTAACCTGGTTAACGGGTCGGCGGGTTCAGCTTCTATTCTGGCTTCGCTGGATCGTGATGCGACGGGCGCTGTTACGGCTTCTTCCATTACCGTGACGGGGCAGGATCTGTCGGTTGGGGGTTATACGGCCAATGACATTTTCTCGGGCAGCTCAGCGGGTGCTTCGGCCAACGGTGACACTGTCGCGATCGCGCTGGATAATGGTGGCGGTAACGAACAGATTGAAATTGCCGAAAACGCCACCGCCTTTGCGGCCGGAGACAGCGTTAGCCTTACTGTTGGCGACAAGACCGTGTCCTATACTGTGACCGCTGATGATGCTGCAGCGACAACAACGGCTGACATCGTTGCCATTGCTTTGAAAGGCAAAGTTGACGAGTTGGGTATCGCCGGTTTGACCGTGGATTATGACAGCGGCACACCAGGTACACTCGATTTCACCAATGCCGGTGGCAATGACCTGACTGTCAGTGGTCAGTTCGCCAATGCTGGTTCTGGTGGTCTGGGTGCTTTGTCTTCGATTGATGTGTCCACCGGTGCCGGTGCCACCGCCGCTCTGGGTACGATTGAGACATTGATCGACACGGCTATTGATGCCTCGGCGGCCTTCGGTTCGTCGCAAGGCCGGATCGAAACCCAGAAAGAGTTCATCTCGAACCTGGCGGACTCGTTCAAATCTGGTATCGGCTCGCTGGTTGACGCCGATATGGAAGAGACCTCGGCCCGTCTGCAGGCCCTGCAGGTGCAACAGCAGCTGGCCACCCAGTCGCTGTCGATCGCCAATCAGGCACCACAGTCGATCCTGTCGCTGTTCCGTTAAGTTCAGGAACCTGGACGGGGCGTGGTTTCGCGCCCCGTCCCTGATCGCCCGCAGACGGCCTATTGGAAGGATTTCAAGTGACTCCGCAAACTCTTGCACAGCGTGCGTATGCAGAAACCGCCGCCCCGACCCGCACACCGCGAGACACCGAATACGAGGCGATTTCAAAGATCACACATCGCCTTAAGGCAGCGGCTGCGCGCCAGAAATCGGATTTTGGGGCATTCGTTCACGCGTTGCACGAAAACCGCCGCCTGTGGACGGTACTGGCCAGTGGCGTCACAGATTCCGACAACGCGCTACCAAATGAGCTGCGCGCCCGGATTTTCTATCTGGCCGAGTTTACCGAACAGCACAGCAGCCAGGTTCTGGGCAACAAGGCAAGTGTTGAGCCGTTGCTCGAGATCAATATGGCTGTACTGCGTGGTCTCCGTCAGAGGGGGACTGCCTGATGGGAGGTCTTGTTCTAAAACTCGCCCCGAAAGAGAGAGTGTTAATCAATGGGGTAGTCGTTGAAAATGGCGATCGTCGAAGCCGATTTTCGATCATGACCCCACAGGCGAATGTGTTGCGTTTGCGCGATGCAATTCACCCGGATGAGGTCAATACACCTGTCCGCCGTGTTTGCTATGCCGCCCAGCTTGTCCTGTCAGGCGATATGGAGCCGGGAGACGCCCGACAACAGCTGTTGCGCCGGGTTGAGGAGCTGAGCCAGGTGTTTACCGACGCAGATAGTCGCAAGGTTCTGGCTGAAGCGACCGAAGCGCTACTGACCGAGCAGTATTATAAATGTCTCAAATCCTTGCGTGCGCTGTTGCCGCGTGAGGAACGCTTGATGGCCTATCAGCAATGACATTCCAGCCGGTCATTCCCACTGGCGGCATTGTTGGCTGGCGTTTTCTGCAGCGCACTTATGACGCGCAGATCGAGAGCTTTGCATCGTCTGCCGTCAATGAGCGTGAGTCACAATACTTCTTGGACAACATTGGCAAAGTGCAAACCGCCGAGGATTTGGTTTCAGACCGACGGTTGCTTCAGGTGGCATTGGGTGCGTTTGGACTGGAGGGTGATATCAACAATCGCTACTTCATCCAGAAAATATTGTCGGACGGCACCAGCGCGGATGACGCCTTGTCCAATCGGCTGGCAGATGGCCGGTACCGAGAGTTTTCCGAAGCTTTTGGTTTAGGCCCAGGTGAAATTCGACGCACTGGCCTGGTCACGTTCATGGAAGACATCGCGCGCGACAATGTTGTCTCGCGGTTCGAAGTTGCCGTTGGAGAACGCGACGATACGATGCGTATTTCGCTCTATGCGCGCCATGCTTTGGCTGATCTCGCGGCGGAAGACACAAGCGCGGATACGAAATGGTTTGATCTGATGGGTTTGCCCCCGTTGCGCAGCATGATGGAAACAGCGCTTGGTTTGCCATCCAGTTTTGCGCAACTCGACCTGGACCGACAGTTAGAGGTGTTCAAAGACCGGCTGTCTCGCGCAACAGGATCAGAAGATCTGAGCCAGTTCACTGACGAATCTGCAATCGACCAATTGACGGACAGGTACCTTGCACGAAGTCAGATTTCCCAGCTGCAAAGTACGATCTCGCCGGCGCAAACAGCCCTGATCCTGCTGGGTGGTTAGCCATTGGCGTTACGCCAGCAGGATTAATCGAAACCTGTTCAAACAGGAACTGTGGTTTCAGCCGTTCAGGACGGCGTCTGCAGCCGTTCGCAGCGCATAGGACTCGACCGGTTTCGACACATTGTGAAGCTTAACATCACCCAGTGGGATAGCGTCGGCACATGCGGGAACAATATCGGCCGAAACCACGATCCGGTGATTGACTGTTTTGCCATATTCTCCAAGGCGTGCAGCAATATTGGCGGCTTGGCCGACCACTGTAAAATCCAGCCGTTCACGCGACCCGACATTGCCGTAAGTCACGCGCCCAAAGGCCACGCCGATCGAACAATCGCAATGAATTTCTGATCCCGATTGACGCAACTCGCCCAGCTTTTCGACTATTTGCACGGCCGTTTTCTGCGCATTGTCACGTGCCGACTGGGCATCTTCCCCGGCGGGGAAGACAGCCAGAACCGCGTCTCCGATGAACTTCAGGACTTCA
Source organism: Ruegeria sp. D3 (assembly GCF_056534465.1). Lineage (NCBI taxonomy): Bacteria > Pseudomonadati > Pseudomonadota > Alphaproteobacteria > Rhodobacterales > Roseobacteraceae > Ruegeria > Ruegeria sp. D3. The sequence goes on along the minus strand of NZ_JBQFPK010000008.1, from coordinate 137,380 downwards.
CCTGCGTTCTCATGGACGATGTTTGAGACGGTTTCGAAGAAATCATTCAGTAGACTGATGTAGGTTTCCCGCCCCAACCGTTCTTCAAGGCTGGTCGAGTTGCGCAGATCACAGAACATGATCGCCGCATCAATCTCGTCCCCGTCACCCCGTCGGATTTCACCGCCCAGCACTCGCGCGCCCGAGCGTTTGCCCACATAGGTTTCCAGAAGGACCTGCGCGTTTTCCCGCTGCATGAACACCTCGTAGAACCGCGCGATGACCGAGGAGCATTCGAATACCAGCCCCAGATTCTCGGTGGTGAAGCCATCCGGATGATCGCAGGTCAGCGTTATGACATTGGTGCGCCCGTCAGAAAACGGCAGCGGCATGGCGACGTAATCGGTCGCACCTTTGGCGCGCAGATCCTCAATAATGGGAAAGCTATTGTGCGGGTTCTCATCATTCAGGCGTTGTCGTACACCGCCCAACCCATTGGAAACATGGCGCAGGGGGCTGTTGATGTAAGCGGGATGATCATGGATTTCGTAGGTCGGCACATTGGTCGAAATCTCGTCCTTGTCCTTTTCCCAGATGTAGTGTTTGCCTGCGATCAAAGGGTGCAACGACCAGACAAGAATACTCAGCCGCTGAATTGCGATCCCGTGTTCTAGCATCTTTTCTGCCAGCGCCTTGGTAAACTCCTCGGACGTTTTGATGTCCGAGGCCCCCCGCATCAACCAGTCGATCAGCGGGCCGCTGATATTGCCGTCATCCGGCGTTTTAAGCCGGTTGTCGCCCAAATCCATCCGATCATAGGCAGTTGATGCAAACCCTATATGGCCCTGAATGATCTTGCTTTCAGGCAGGGCATCTTCGTAAGCCCAGACTGAGTTTGCCAAGGTTTCGCCCGGCAGCAACACGTCCTGATAGGTGGCGGTGCCTTTGAACGGGCAGAAGGTTTGCAGATCGGTTTCAGCGCTCAGGTCGATTAGAACATCCTGGCGCGGGATGTAGATCATCGGCGGCAGCCGTGTTTCGTACATCACCTTGGCGTCTGCGCTTTGCGCCAGCAGGATGTCACCCCGGTATACCGAGACCAAGCCATTCAATCGTTCGACAGTGATTCCATAGCCACTGGACTGTGGTGCTGCGTGGACGTTCATAGGTAACCTCCTTGGCACAGGTTCCTAAAGGATGGGGCTTTTGCGCAGTTATTCCAAGGGGCGCGGCGCATTTTTCGAGAGCGTGAACCGCGCAATCAAACCATCTGAATGACGTCTTTCTCGATGGACAGCATGTACCCTTTTTTGGCGATGTTCTTGACCAGCAACTCGCTGACCATCTGATTGCCCAACGCATCCCGCAACCGTTTGATCCGTGTCGCGCCCGCGGCCTCGTCGCAATCGGCAGCATCCTTGCCTGAAATCACAGCCTCAATCTGAGCGCCTGACAGCATCTCGTCATCCAGCCGGGATTCAGCCAGAACAGACAAGGTCTCCATCGCGGCAGGGGTCAGTTTGAAATCCATGTTGTTGAGGTAAACAGTGTTTTCTTCGCGGCTGATCAAAAGGGACGTAACTTGTATACCCGTACGTTCGATCTGGGCCATGCGCCGGTTCAGCAAAACCAACATGACCAGAAACACAAGCGCGGTGACCAGCATCGCGCTGGCGAACACCAACAACACGAAAATCACCATCCGATAGCTTGAGAGCGTATCCGCAAACGCCGTGCCCGATTGGGCCAGAATCTCGAGCAGCCGGATTTCGGTCTGCGCGGTCAGATCGCTTTCGACAAACAATCGTTCGACGCGGGCGTTAAAGGCGTTTGCGTCGGGCAGAGTCCAGAATAGGAAGATGGCGGCCGTCACCAGAATCAATACGATTGCTGCAATTCCTGCGCCGACCAGACGTACTCCGGATCGTCGGGCCTCAGTAACGGAGATAGAATTGTCCGGCATTTGCCTTCCTTTTACCCAGCCCTTCCGGCCCAAACACCGACATCACGTTCAGCAAGGTCCAGCCCGACCCGCGCAGCCGTTGCGACACTTCTTGGGTCGCCTTGCCCTTGTCGCAGGCCGACAGTTGCATCACCCCGTAGTGCAGGCGCAGGGGGTTGTCCTGTTTTGCCTTGTAATCGGCATAACAATCCGCCGCTGCCACAGAGCTTGCGACCGATATCAGGGCCAGAACAGCCAAGAAAGATAGGATCTGTTTCATAGGCCGCATCCTGCGCATGGCTTGGCCTGATATTCAATAACCCAAGGGGTTTTGGTGTCCTGATATTCGATAACATTTGCCCGTTATTGCTTGTCTGAGGGGGGCGTCCTCATTGTCGGTGCAACGAATTCGCGATCGTTCACGGATCGCCCCAGCACTAAAAGGACAAGCACCATGCATCGGAAATTCATCGCCCTGATCGTAGCAACTGCCATCACCATAACAGGGGTTTCAGTGTCGCAGGCGCGGGCCGCAGATGCCAAGGACATTCTGGGTGGCCTAGCCGCCATCGCGATCATTGGCGCCGGCGTGCACTACTACAACAAAGAAAAAGACAAAGACCGTGACCGTCGTCATCGTTCGCACGTTCAGACACCCAAGCCGGTTCACCCACATCACCCGGTTCGCCCGCTGCCCCACCGCGTGGCCAAGTATGATCTGCCGAAACACTGCCTGCGGACGTACGAACGTTACTCGCCTCAACATGCGCTTTTGGGGCCGCGTTGTCTGAAAAAGTATTACAAATACACCAATAGCCTGCCGCAAGAGTGCAAAGTCGGTTTCTGGAATGGCAAAAAGGTCAAGCGCGCCTACGAGCCCGCCTGCCTGCGCCATCATGGGTACCGAGTGGTTTACCAGTAACCGTTTTCGAGCAGGAGCGGCGCCACAGAAGCGCCGTGCAGGAGAGGGTGGCGCAAGCTGCCCTCTCTTTTTTGTTGCGGACGGTGGCGAAACACGGTTTGCCAGAAAGGATGACGACTCCGAATTATGACATCGAACAATCAGTCAAAGCCCATGGGTATGTGCGGATCGCGGGCGTGGATGAGGTGGGTAGGGGCCCCTTGGCCGGACCCGTGGTTGCTGCTGCAGTGATTCTGAACCCTGGGGACATTCCGCAGGGGCTGAACGATTCCAAGAAGCTGACCGACAAGCGTCGCGCTGCGTTGGACACTTCAATACGTGAACGGGCCGAGTTTGCGGTGGCCCAGGCCACAGTTGCCGAGATTGATACACACAACATCTTGCGCGCCTCGCATATCGCGATGGAGCGCGCAGTGGCCGCCTTGGACCCGCCCCCGGATTATGTGCTGATCGACGGCAACATGATTCCGCGCGGTTTGTCGATCCCGGCGCAGGCGGTGGTCAAGGGGGATGGGCGGTCGGTCTCAATTGCAGCGGCATCGATCCTTGCGAAAAACTGGCGCGATCAGGCGATGGTGGATTTGGCGCAACAGCATCCCGGCTACGGGTGGGAGTCGAATGCAGGCTATCCGACAAAAATGCATCGCGAAGCGTTGCGAAATCTTGGTGTGACCCCACACCATAGACGTTCGTTCAAACCGGTCCACAATATCTTGTATCAAGAGAAAATCGTAAGCTGCTGATTCAAAAAAGAAATTGACGGCGATTCGTCTTTGACTCATCCTTGTCTCAACCAAATGAGCGCAAAAGCGCCGTGGATACTTGAGGCAGTATAATGACCATAACCACCAAAAAGGGCGCAAAAGCGCTCCCTTTAAACACGATTCTATCCGGAGACTGCATCGATGTGATGAACAGTCTGCCCGAGGCGTCGGTTGACCTGATCTTTGCAGACCCGCCGTATAATTTGCAGCTGAAAGGTCAGTTGCACCGCCCGGATAACTCTCAGGTGGATGCGGTTGATGATCACTGGGATCAGTTTTCCAGCTTTGGGGCCTATGACCAGTTCACGCGCGAATGGCTGAAAGCAGCGCATCGGCTGTTGAAGCCCAATGGTGCGATTTGGGTAATTGGTTCATATCACAACATCTTCCGCGTTGGCTCGGCCCTTCAGGATGCGGGATACTGGATCCTGAACGACGTCGTCTGGCGCAAATCGAACCCGATGCCGAATTTCCGCGGCAAACGCTTTACCAACGCGCATGAGACGATGATTTGGGCGTCCAAGCGCGAAGGTGCGAAATACACGTTCAATTACGAGGCGCTGAAGGCGTTGAACGAGGGCGTGCAGATGCGCAGCGACTGGGTGCTGCCGATCTGCACCGGTCATGAACGTCTGAAAGATGAAAACGGCGACAAAGCGCATCCGACTCAAAAGCCGGAATCGCTGCTGCACCGGGTGCTGGTCGGTTCGACCAATCCGGGCGATGTGGTGTTGGATCCGTTCTTTGGTACGGGCACGACCGGCGCGGTTGCCAAGATGCTGGGGCGTGAGTTCATCGGCATCGAACGCGAGGAAAGCTATCGCAGGGTCGCCGAAAAGCGCATCGCCAAGGTTCGCAAATTCGACCGCGAGGCGCTGGAGGTCAGCGCCAGCAAACGCGCCGAGCCGCGCGTGCCGTTCGGCCAGTTGGTTGAACGCGGCATGCTGCGTCCGGGGGAAGAGCTGTATTCCATGAACCAGCGTCACAAGGCCAAGGTGCGCGCCGATGGCACGCTTGTGGGCGACAACGTCAAAGGCTCGATCCATCAGGTGGGGGCGCATCTGGAAAACGCGCCGTCCTGCAATGGCTGGACCTATTGGTGTTTCAAACGCGACGGCAAGACCGTGCCGATCGACGTGCTGCGCCAGCAGATCCGGGCTGAAATGCACAACTGAATACCGCCGGTGCCTGTGGCCTGACACAAGGCACTAAGCCTTGCCCCGCCGTTCTCGGCGGGGTCTTTTGTTTTCATCACATTCCCATTTCGGTATGAATTCGATATAGCCCGCCGCGCACCGAGGGAGCCTCAGCCATGTCGGATACCACAGTCAGCGAATCCCGGTTTGGCCGGTTTTTTGTGACACAACCAGACAGCTACGATCTGGACAACAAATACACCGAGGCCGCGCTGGAAAAGCACAAGCGTGAAGGGTTGGAACTGGCCGTACGCGCACGTTGGGTCGCGATGGGACTAACCGGTGTGCTTTTGGTCTTTCTGAATCCCCAGTGGGAGGTGATGTGGTATCATTTCATTCTACTGCTGATCTGCGCAAACGGTTGGTTCATCCGACGTGCGGGCCGTGTCGGGCAATCGCGGGTCGAACTGCTTTTGATCTTTGTGGATCTTCTGATCATGACGCTGGGCATGATCATCCCGAACCCGTTCAGCGACGACGTCCGGCCACTAGCCATGCAGTACAGGTTCGATAACTTTCAGTATTTCTTCATTATTCTGGCGGCGGGAACACTTGCTTATTCCTGGCGGACAGTTGTGGCAATAGGGTCGTGGACTGCGATGATGTGGACTATTGGCTGGGTCGTTGCATGGTGGGTTGCGACTCCGATACCCGGTCTCAGCGAGCGGGTTGCTCAGGCGTTGGCTGGCTATCCTGACGTGGCCGAGTTCATGGACCCAAACAGCTTTATGCCGTCGCTGCGCATTCAGCAGGTCATTGTGTTCGTGATGGTTGCCGTGACGTTGGGTATCTCGATGCGACGGCTGAACCGGTTGTTGATGACAAATGCCGGGTTGGAGCGGGAGCGCGCCAACCTGTCGCGCTATTTTTCGCCCAATGTGGTGGAAGAGCTGAGCCAAAATGATGAGCCGCTCAAACAGGTGCGCAAGGAAAATGTCGCGGTTTTGTTCATAGATATAGTGGGGTTTACCAAATACGCGGCGGGGCGCGATCCATATGAAGTGATCGAAGTCCTACGCGGGTTTCATGCCCGGATGGAGACCGAGGTGTTTCGTCACCACGGCACGTTGGACAAATATCTGGGGGACGGGTTGATGGCCACGTTCGGAACTCCGGTGCCCACGCCGCTGGACGCCAGCAATGCTGTGGCTTGCGCGCGGGACATGGTGGGGGTCATCAACCGTTGGAATGTTGAAAGACGGCGGCTGGGCGAGCCGGAAATACGGGTTGGGATCGGTGTTCATTACGGCTCGGTCGTATTGGGAGATATTGGGGCGAACCGATTGGAATTTGCCGTCATAGGCGATGCGGTGAACGTGGCCGCAAAACTAGAGGCGCTGACCCGCGATTTTGACGTCAAAGTGGTGCTGAGTGACGAGGTTTGTACCCAGCTTTCCGAGGAAGGATCAAACGCTGCGACTTTGACCGAAGGATTTGTGCGACATACAGGTCAGAGCGTGCGGGGTGTAGAGCATCCGATGGATATTTGGGTGATGTAGGTGCTCCCGCCAGTCTGTACGGCATCAAAGATGCCCTAAAGACAGTTGGGCCGCGCAGCGCGCGGGAGCGCGCTGCGGTCATGCGGAGGGCAACGGGTTTCGCGACTTATTGTAGGGCGTCCAGTCGGTTATCTCGGGGTAGTATTGCCGCCTCCATGCCTTGACACGGGGGTTCATCACGCGCCTCCACAGGGGCGGTATCATGGCGGCAACAGTCATAACGGGATAGCCGTAGGGCAATTGCGGCGCTGCGTCCTGTGAATGGTGTTGCAGCAGGGGAAAGCGGCGGTTGGGTTTGTAGTGGTGGTCCGAGTGGCGCTGTAGATTGATCAGCAGCCAGTTCGACGCCTTTTGCGAGGCATTCCACGAGTGGCGCGGCTGGACATGCTCGTATTTGCCCTGGCCCAAGTGTTTCCGGGTCAGGCCGTAGTGTTCGACATAATTCACCAGCTCCAGTTGCCAGATCGCAACGCCCGCCTGAATCAGGAACAAGGCAAGGCCGGAAAGACCTCCGATCAGTAGGGCCAGCAGCAGCATTCCTGCCTGCAACGCCCAATAGCGCCAGAACGGGTTTGCGGGGTCTGTCCAAGGGCGATCTTTGCGGGCCAGCTTGTCGCGCTCGGCGCGGAAGGCCGAGGTCAGGCATTGCCACAGGACACGAGGGTAAAAGCGATGGAAGCCTTCGTTATATCGGGCTGTGACAGGATCGCGGGGGGTGCCGACAAAGCGGTGATGGACCAGCAGGTGTTCTGATCGGAAATGTGAATACAGCACCATCGCCAGCAAGATATCCCCCAGCCAGCGCTCAGCCCGGCCCTTTTGATGCATCAGCTCGTGGCTGTAATTGATCCCGATCGTGCCCGAGATTACGCCCATGCCAAAGAACAGCCCGATCTTGGACGCCGTGGACAGGTGGTTTGTATGTGTCGCGAACCAGATTAACCCGAATAGGGTCAGGAACTGAACCGGCACCCACGCTTTGGTCAACAGGATATACCAGTGCAGCGCAGTGTCGGGAGTGTCGGGGTCGGCGTTGCTTAGTTCCAGCCCGGTTAGCTTATCCAGTGCGGCAAAGGCCCACCATGTTGAAAGTGGCACCAAAACCACCCACCAGCCGCCTAGAACAGCAGTGACCCAGATCAGTGGGATCAGCAGGAATGAAACCCAGAACGGCAGGGCTGATTGCCATCGGGACAGGATGTCTGGTGCGATCATGTATCAGGCTCCGCAGAGATTGAGGCGAGTCTAGCCACAGTTCGAATTGCTGCACAACGCGTTATCGACCGCGCCACAGGTCGTGCGCCTTGCGCATTACCGTTGGCAGATCACCTGGGCGAAACTGGTGTTTGTCCAAGATTATCAGACCGTCGGGCAACGGGTTGTCTGGCAGGTCGGTCGTCCACACGCGCAAGATCAGGTGGAAATGAGTGAAGGTGTGGCGCACCTCTGCAGGCAGAACTTGCCAATCGGCAGCAAAAGGGGGCGTTTCGACCGGCGCGTCGGACCAATCAGAGCCAGGCCAGCCCAGCATTCCGCCCAACAGTCCTTTGTCGGGGCGGCGTTCTAGCAAAACGGCCCCGTCTCGTCGCTGGGCGATATAAACATGGCCGTATCGCGTTGGTTTTGGCTTCTTTGGCGTTTTGCGCGGCAGGTCCGCCTGTGTTCCGGCCTTGCGGGCCCGACAGGGTTCGCGCAAAGGGCAAATTCCACAGGCCGGAGATTTTGGCGTGCAGATCGTTGCGCCTAAATCCATCACGGCCTGAGCATAATCTCCGGGTCGGGCCTGCGGAGTGTGTGCGGCGGCCTTGTCTTTCAGCTGCGGTTTTGAGCCGGGCAGGGGATCGTGTATGTCGTGCAGCCGTGCCATGACACGTTCGACATTGCCGTCCAGCACCGTCTCGGGGCGGTCGAAGGCAATGGCCGAGATAGCGGCGGCAGTATAAGGGCCGATGCCGGGCAGCGTCAGCAAAGCTTCGTAGGTGTCGGGGAACTGACCGCCATGTTCGTCCGCCACCACGCGGGCGCATTTCAGCAGGTTGCGAGCGCGGGCGTAGTATCCCAAGCCGGCCCACTCGCCCATGACCTGATCATCTGGGGCTGCGGCCAGCGCTTGCACCGTGGGCCAGCGGGTCGTGAACCGCATGAAATAGTCGCGCACGGCTGCCACGGTGGTCTGTTGCAGCATCACTTCGGACAACCAGACACGATAGGGGTCGGGCAGCACCCCGGCGGCCCGATCTGTGGGGCTGACGCGCCACGGCATTTCGCGGGCATGGCAGTCGTACCAGCCTAGCAATTCACCGCTGACATCAAATTCACTTGAGTCACGCAATTTTTAATCATCTCCCTGTCGGGTTTCGCTGGCGCCCGGTGTTCTGCCCTCTACAATAGTCGTGCAGGAGTTGGAAACCAGATGCAGCGCAGACGTTCTTCGACCCGCGGGTTCAAACGCACCGCGACATTGCTGAATACGCAGATCAGGCGTGCGGGCGAAAGCCGCGGGTTTGCCGTGTCGCGCATCCTGACTCACTGGGCCGAGATCGTGGGACAGGATATGGCCGCCATCGCGCGGCCTGTGAATGTGGGCTATGGCAAGGGCGGCATGGGGGCGACGCTGACTGTGCTGACTACCGGCCCGCAGGCACCGATGCTTGAGATGCAAAAGGAACAGCTGCGCGGCAAGGTGAACGCGGTCTACGGCTATAACGCCATCAGCCGGGTGCGTATCACCCAGACCGCTCCGACAGGATTTGCCGAGGGGCAAGCCAGTTTCGATCACAAAGCGAAGGCGGCGAAACCCATACTGAAACCGGAAATCGCGGCCGAGGCGGACCGGGCAGCGCAAGGCGTCCATGATGGCGATCTGCGTGAAGCCCTTGAACGTCTGGGCCGTAACGTTCTATCCAAACAAAAACGCTGAGAAAGGGCTGATACATGAGCCGTATTGCAACCGGAATTTGCGCGGCCGTCGCCATTGCCGCAGGCAGCTTTTTGCTGTCGTCACCGAACGCGTCATTTTCGCTGATCGGCAGCGCCGAGGCGCAAGAGGCCGAGCTGGACACCTCGACCATCGTCGAGATGACCCTGGGGGCCGAGGATGCGCCGGTCGAGATCATCGAGTATGCCTCCTACACCTGCCCGCATTGCGCGAATTTCCACAAAGGGCCGTATAAGCAGCTCAAAAAGGATTTCATCGACACCGGTAAGGTCAAGTTCACCTACCGCGAGGTTTACTTCGATCGCTACGGCTTGTGGGCCTCGATGGTCGCGCGCTGCGCCGGACCCGATAAATTCTTTGGCATCTCGGACCTGATCTATGAAGGCCAGTCCGAATGGACGCGCGCTGGCGGTCCTGCTGAAATCGTGGATGAACTGCGCAAGATCGGGCGTCTGGCTGGGATCGACAACGATCAGCTTGAAGCCTGTCTGCAGGACGGAGACCGGGCGCGTACTCTGGTCGCTTGGTATCAGGAAAATGCCGAAAAGGATGGTATCCAGTCGACACCTTCGTTCATCGTGAACGGTAAAAAGGTCGACAACCAGTCTTATGACGAGTTCAAGAAGCTGATCGAAGCTGAATTGGGCAGTTAATATGAGTTGGCCGGTCTTAGGACCGGCCGCTACTTACGGCGACGGTGCGGTTTTAAGTAGCATCTGCCTGACGTTGTCGGCCTCATTGACACGCAAACGGACGGGCAACGTTATTACTTTGCTGCGAAAGGCGGCGGGCAAACGAACAGCATCTTTTTCCGTTGTGACCATTTGAGCGCCCAACAAACGTGCCTCGTTTTCCAGGCGGGTCATCAACGCCGAGGTCAACGGTTGATGATCGTCCAAGGCTTCGGCCCGCAAGAGTGTCGCGCCTTGATTGCGCAAGGTAGCAAAGAACTTTTCCGGGTGGCCGATACCGGCAAACGCCAATACGGAAGTGTCGCTCCAGTCCATACCCGTTTGCAGAGGCTCAACCGCACCGGTGACATGTGGAACAGTTAAATCCCCTGCCCAACGGTCTGAGAATTGGGCCTGCGCATCTGTATCACCCAACGACAAAACCAGATCGGCCCGCTGCAGTCCTACGTCGACCGGTTCGCGCAACGGGCCTGCGGGCAGGCACAGGCCATTGCCGAACCCGCGTTCCGCATCCACAACGATGACCGAGAAATCCTTTGCGACCGAGGGATTTTGAAACCCGTCATCCAGCACAATAACCGTTGCTCCGGCTTGGGCTGCGGCTTTTGCTCCGGCGGCGCGATCTTTGGCGACCCAAACATCGGCGAATGCCGCCAGCAAAAGCGGTTCATCGCCAACATCTGCTGCGGTGTGTTTGCCGGGATCGACGCGAACCGGCCCGTCCAGCGATCCGCCATGACCGCGGGTGACCACATGGGTCTGATGCCAGGCGTCGCGCAGTTGTTCGATCATCCAGATGACCGTAGGCGTTTTGCCAGTGCCGCCTGCGTTCAGGTTACCGACACATATAACCGGCACACCGGGGGCAAAGCCGGGATCGCTTGCAACGCGGCGAGCGGTTGCTGCAGCATAGAGGTGCCCAAGCGGCGACAGAAGCCGGGCCGCCAATAACGGTTTGTCCGGCGCAGTATTCCAAAAATCAGGTGCTCGCATGATCTTGGCCCCGCTGGTCCAGACTGTCCTGTACAATTTCGATCAGGTGATCCGCTTGCGGAGCGCCTTCGGACACGATTTCCCAACCCGCCAGAGCCATTCTCGCGGCCTCGTCAGGTGCCAGAAGTTCCACCACTGCATCGCCCAGTTCGGTCGCGGTGCGCACCAATCTAACCGCACCTGCTCTGTTTAGCTGATCATATAGCTGCTGATGACGATGCACGAAAGGTCCGTGAATGACCGCGGATCCCAGAGCAGTTGCTGTCAGCGGATCGCGCCCACCCGCACCCCGTTCAAGCGAGCTGCTCATGAATGCTACGGGTGACAGACGATACCACAGACCCAGATTTTCAGGGTCCGATGTCAGTATAACCTGTGTTGTATCTTCGATTGCCCCTCCGTCGTCCCAATTGACGCATCTAAGGTCCATCGAGAGCAGCCTGCGATGCAGTGGTTCGGTCTCGGACATGTCGGCGACATGTAGGATAAGAGCTAAGCGCGGCAGCATCCGCATTGCCTGGCGGTGCGCGCTGAGGACCGAGATGAATTCCTTGTCCTGAACCCAGGTTGCCAACCACACTGGCCGACTGGACAGCGCGTGCGTCATTTCGATCAATTCATCTTCTGGCCAGGGACTTGGATTGGGGCTGACGTGCAAGGGCGGGGCCGTGTCGACTTTGGAGGCCGGGACGCCGAGCCTGCGAATGTGTCGAACTGTTTCGGGTGACGTGGCAAGAATTGTTTGAAAACAATCAAAGGTATACCGTGTGATATCGGGCAACCATCGTGCGCCGCGTGCCACTTGAATATCAATCTTGGCTTCGATCAGAATCAGGGGTAGCCCACGTTCTTCAGCGCGGGTGATCACGTTGGGCATTAACCCGCCACCGACCCATAGACCAAGGTCGGGACGCCAATGATCCAGAAATTCTCGTGCGGCACCAGTCTGTTCGGACGGTAGATTGACCAAAGGATGGCTGCTTGCATCCCAACGGATCAGGTCAGCTTGAGGGGGCGCAGTCAACAAGACCGACAGGTTGGGACGAGATTGGCGCAGACGTTGGCAGAAGCCCTCGACCACGCGCTGGCGATCCTGAGAGGCTATATGTATCCAGATCAGCTCACCTTCGGGGCGCGGGATGTAGGGTTTGTCCGTCCCGTTTGGAACGCCCCAGGACAGAACGCGATAGGCCGCAAGGCTAAGAGAGCGCGGTTTGCTCATGCCTGTATTCCTGGGCCTTCCGGAGCTAGTCTTTCCGACAATTGGGTGTGAATCCGCTGACCCGCAGCGATGACCCCGTTCAGGCGCGGATTCGGGTTGTTGAACCGCAATAGGCCTCCAGTACGATCAGTGCAGGCTCCTCCGGCCTCGCGAATGATAAGGTCTCCGGCGGCGATGTCCCATTCCCAGCTCGGGCGCAGGGTCAGCATACCGTCGAACCGCCCCTGCGCCACCAGCGCCAGTCGATAGGCCAAAGACGGACGATAGGTCCGGATGAAGTCTGGCACATCTTGGTTGCGCCAGTGACGCGCGTCCAGATTTGGCTTTGCGGCCAGAACCTGTGAGGCTTCCAAGTCCATGGCGCCGGACACCCTGATCGGCGCGCCGTTAAGCGTGGCCCCCTGTCCTTTGGCTGCGGCGTAAAGCATGTCGCGCAAAGGCAAATAGATCACTGCGGCCGTGACTTCGCCCTGCTGGGCGACCGCAAGCGAATGCGCCCAGGTTTTTGACCCTTCCGCAAAACTGCGGGTTCCGTCGATCGGATCAATGATGAACACGCGATCTTTGGACAGACGCGCCTGCGAGTCTTCGGTTTCTTCGCTGAGCCAACCGTAGTCGGGACGCGCAAAGGGAAGGCGTTGTTCCAGCATTGCGTTCACGGCCAGATCGGCTTCGGTAACTGGACCGGCTCCGTCGGGTTTGTCCCAGCGTTGCGCAGTTGTGCCAGAGTACCGCGTTGCGATCCTTCCGGCCTCAAGCGCAGCGTCGATCAGCAGTTGCAGGTCAGTTGCCGGCAAGTGTCATCCCTTCGATCAGAACCGACGGCACAACGCGCGACAGGTAAGGTCGTGCGTCATTTGCCGGAATGATCCGCCTGAGCATGTCGCGCAGATTGCCCGCAATGGTACATTCGTTGACCGGGTAGGCGATCTGCCCATTTTCGATCCAGAACCCTGAGGCCCCGCGCGAGTAATCGCCAGTATTGGGGTTAATCGTGGACCCGATCATCGACGTGACCAGCAGCCCGGTGCCCAAGTCACGCAGCAGGTCTTCGCGGCTTTGCGTACCCTGGGTCAGGCTCAGATTCCAATTGCTGGGCGAAGGTGGACCGGACACGCCGCGTACCGCGTTCCCGGTCGAGACCATATCCAGTTTGCGCGCACTGGCCAGATCCAATGTCCAGCCAGTCAGGACACCGTTTTCGACAATAGCCCGGCGTTGGGTGGGCAGTCCTTCGGCGTCGAACGGGCGCGATCCGGCAATGCGCGGACGATGCGGGTCTTCGATCAGGGATAAATGGGCAGGAAGCACCTGCTCTCCCAGACAGTCGGAAAGCCACGAAGATCCACGCGCGATGGCGGCTCCGTTGCTTGCACCCAGCAGATGACCGATCAACGAGGACGAAATGCGTTCGTCAAACAGGACCGGGAACGTACCGGTCACTGGCTGGCGCGCGCCGACCAGCTGCACAGCCCGTTCACCCGCGCTGCGACCGATGTCATCGGGGCTGCGCAAATCGGACTGGAATGTACGGCTGTCACCGTCATAGTCGCGCTCCATCCCGGTTCCCTCGCCCGAGATTGCAACGCAAGAGGTCGACCGGCTGCTGCGTTCATACCCGCCCGAAAAGCCGTTGGTCGCTGCCAGATGCACGCGGTGAACCCCATAGGCCGCCGCCGCGTCTGATACTTGTGACACGCCTTGCACAGCCAGCGCGGCTGCTTCGGCCGCCAGAGCATCCTTTAGCAAGTCTTCGGCACTCGGCTCAGGCGTTGGATCGAACAATTCAAGTGCCTCTACATCCCAATCAGCTGCCAGCTGATCCGTCCGTGCCAGTCCGGTAAACGGATCCTCGGGTGCTTCTTTCGCCATAGCAACTGCGCGTTCGGCCATGGCTGTCAGGGTCTCGGGGCGGCTGTCAGAACTTGAAACTATCGCCTGACGCTTGCCCAGAAACACCCGCAAACCCAGATCAGCCCCTTCCGAGCGTTCCGCATGTTCCAACGCTCCGCCGCGGACTTCGACCGAAACGGATGATCCGTCAAGTACGATGGCGTCTGCAGCGTCTGCTCCGGCCTTGCGGGCGGCGTCCAGCAGATCTTGGCTGATATCTTCGGGCGTGCGGGTCATGAAACCTCCGGTATGGTTGTATTGGACCTAGCCTTGGACAGCTTGTCCCGCAAGGGCTGTGGGTGGATCAGGACCATAGCAGCTGCGTGAAGGGTGCAAAAACTTTTGGTTTTCAGCAAAAAACCGGCTGCTAAGGACTGGGGCATGGGCTAAACCTGATTGCGAAATGAAGGCTCTGCACGGGTTGGCGCAGGGCAAACGGGCAGGGCAGTTTATGCAAGATCATCTCTCGTTGCGTGGGGTTCGGATACCGAATGATCCGGATGTCATCACGCCTCAGGTTGCACGGTCCATCCGCGCAGAACGGTACGAGAAGGACGAAGTGACCGGCCTGCCGAAATTCATCGATCCCGAGGACCGCGTGGTCGAGCTTGGGGCCGGAATCGGGTTCATCTCGTCCTATCTGGCAACCCAGTTGAATGTTCGTCGCGTGATGTGCATCGAGGCCAACCCAACCCTGTGCGACTTTATCGGCCGCGTCCATGCCGCGAACGGAATTGAAGGGGTCGAAGTGCTGAATGCGGTCGCGCTGGCGGACTCGCACGAATTGGGGATGTCGACGTTTTACATTCGTGACCCGTTCTGGTCGTCTTCTCTGGATCCGAAACCCGACTATGTACAAGAGGTCAGCGTGCCAGAACGGCACTTGTCAGAAATTCTTGGCGACTTCGACGCCAATGTTCTGATTGTCGATATCGAAGGCGGCGAGAAGTACCTGTTCGACGGAGCCAATCTGGCGAATGTGGACAAGGTCTATCTAGAGGTGCACACCCGCAAGATCGGACTGCGCGGGATAAAAGCGTGTTTCGACCACCTGTCCGGCCTTGGGTTCGCCTATGATCAGCGCGTCAGCAGTGGCGGGTCTGTCCTGTTTCGGCGCGTCGGCCGCAGGTAAAAGGGGAAGGCTCCGAAAGAAGCCTTCCCTCGATGGCTATTTGATACGCTGACCGTTCGCCAGAATCTGGCCCTCTTCGGTGAATTCAATCTTGGAGTTCAGCGTGTCAGGTTCTTCGCCCGGAACCGCCATAAGACCCATCATCATGCGGGCACCCAATGCGTCGCTGTCCGACATCAGCCCCATGCCGATCAGCGTGTCGATCAACCCGTTCGCGCCGACAAGCTGCAGGTTCGCAGTACCTTTTGGCGTGGGCAGGCCGTCGAAAGCCTCGGTGTTTGCGTTGTCAAAGGCGAAATCGGCATCGCCGGTCAGCTTGGTTCCCACCAGCGAGATCAACAATTCGTTGATCTTCATCGAATGCAGCTCGCCCGGTGCGGTATCGGACAGGGCAAGTGTCTCAACTGCGTTGGGGTCAAAAAAGTTGGTCAGGATTTTCGCCGTACCGGTCGTGTCCAGCGCAATTGTTGCCGGGTCTCGAGGCAGAGCGCCTGCGGGGTCAAAGATGCTCCACAATACGTCAGACATAGTGAAGTCTGTCAGGTTCATCGCAAAGCCAAAGGGTTGAATTTCTTCGGACTCCTGGACCGGGAACTCGAATTTCAAACCCGCATTTTCCATCGCGACTTCGATCGGGAACGGCAGGTCTGCCGTAGTTACAGCCACTTTGGTGCTGTTTTGTTCGATGTCGTACGCCAAGCGCTGCGCGTCCAGGCTGGCGGCTAGGCGCCCGCCTTGGGACTCGCTTCCCAGTGAAAACGCTTGGCCTTCGCTGGTTCCCGCCAAAGCGGATTTGCCTGAGTCGTAGGTGAAGCGGCCGGAAAAGGCGAAGCCGGCATCATAGAAAGCCTGCGGATCAGCGACGTCGAAATCTGATGGAATGACCGTGGTGCCTTCAAACGCGAGTTGTTGAAGCGCACCGTCCACATTGGCCGTCTCGCCGCTTTCGGGATCGTTGAAAACCAGCCCGTATGTCAGGTCGGCGGCTGTAAAGTTCTGGTCAACATCGCGGTTCTCACCGATTTTCATCCGCGAGCTTCCGCTTACGTCGTTCAATGCGATGCTGACGGCCAGCGCGTCCGCGGGCATTTCTTCGCCATTTACGATAAACCCATCCAACTTGGCCCCAATCGAGCCAGCGGAATAGTCATATGTCATATCCTCGGGCGAGCCCGAGACAGCCATCTTGAGGCCGGTATGGGTGTATAGGATTTCGGTCGAGAAGGTCTCGCCACTGCCATCACCCTTCACGGTCATCGGAAAGCTTTCGGGGACGTCTACACTGACGGTGCCGTCTCCGTTTTCGGTCAGGGTCATCTGAGGGACGACCATGTCAAAGGATCCATCCTCTTCTGGCAGAGCCATCGTCATGGTCATATCGGTGACTGTCAGCACATTGCCGTCTGAGGTTTCCTGAGCTTCCACAGTATAGCCCATTTGGGTCAGGTAGGATTTCCAATCATCCCAGACATCCTGCGCGGTGACATCAGCCAGCGCCCCCTGAGAGATTAAGGCATAGGCCAATACAGCACCGCAGCTGCGGTGAAGGAAAACGGACATTATAGAACCCTTCTTGATCAATTTTACAGGCATCGTCGTGTCTGTGACGGCGGGCGTCAAGGGGCAAGGACTGGACCCTTTCCCCCTTCGCGCGGTAGACGTTCACACAATCTCAAAACAACGGAGGTACAGGGTCCACATGCAAGGAAAAACCGTACTGATCACAGGGGCCAGTCGCGGCATTGGGGCCGAGGCGGGGCGCGTTTTTGCCGCAGCCGGGGCGAATGTCGCGCTGGTGGCGCGCAGCCGGGACCAGATTTCTGCACTGGCTTCGGAACTTGGGGACAACGCGATCGCGCTACAATGCGATGTCAGCGTGTTTTCGCAGGTCGAGCAAGCCATTGCCGATTGCGTGGATCGCTTTGGTGGGCTGGACGTGCTGATCGGCAATGCAGGGGTGATTGATCCGATCTTTCACCTTGGAAATGCGGATGCAGATGCGTGGGGCAAGGCCATAGACATAAACCTTAAAGGCGTTTTCCATGGTATGCGTGCGGCTTTGCCGGTCATGCGAGCTGCTGGGGGCGGTACGGTGATCACTGTCTCATCCGGTGCAGCTTCGAACGCCATTGAAGCATGGAGTCACTACTGCGCCTCGAAAGCGGGGGCAAAGATGCTGACGGAGTGCTTGCATCTTGAGGAATCAATGCACGGCATCCGCGCTATGGGCCTGTCGCCGGGTACTGTGGCCACTGAAATGCAGCGGGTGATTAAGGCCAGCGGCATCAATGCGGTCAGCCAACTGGATTGGAGCGATCATATCCCCGCCGACTGGCCCGCACGGGCGTTGCTTTGGATGTGTTCAAAGGATGCGGATGAGTTTCTGGGCACCGAGATTTCCCTGCGGCGGGAAGACATTCGAAAAAGGGTAGGCCTGACGTGATCGAACTGACACAGGTGGATGGTCTTTGGACCGTTACACTTAACAATCCCGACAAAGCCAACGCGCTGACCGGGGCCATGCTAACCGAACTCTGCCAGATTGCCGAGGCGGCAACCGATGCCCGCGCTCTGATCCTGACCGGGAAGGGTAAGGTTTTCAGCGCGGGCGCTGATCTGGACGAAGCGCGGGCCGGTCTTGCAACTTCGGATCTGTGGGAGAGGCTTTCGGGGGCCATAGCTGCTTTGCCCTGTCTGACCGTTGCTGCACTGAACGGAACACTGGCGGGTGGGGCCAATGGCATGGTGCTGGCCTGCGACATCCGAATTGCGGTGCCGAATGCCAAGTTTTTCTATCCGGTCATGAAGCTGGGTTTTCTGCCGCAACCGTCCGATCCCGGTCGCATGGCGGCTCTGATCGGACCATCGCGTACGAAGATGATCTTGATGGCCGGGCAAAAGATCACCGCCAAGGACGCCTATGATTTCGGTCTTGTCGACCGCGTGGTCGAGCCAGACGCATTGATGCCAACAGCTTTGGAACTGGTTGCGGACAGCGTGGCCGCCGACCCGGAAACTGCCGCGGGTATCGCGGCGCTGTGCCCATGAGGCTGTCTGCCGTAAGGTTGCGTGTTGCCGATCCTGACCGGTTGGCGGCGTTCTACGGTGATACGCTGGGCATGTCCGCGCGTTCTCAGGGCGTTAGTCAGCGTGTGGGGTATACTGGTTTGGATGCTGGCCTGGTGCTGATGCCCGGCGGCGGCGGGTACAGTCACGACCGCGGGCAACGGTATTGGAAGATCGGCGTCACAGTACCGGATGTCGATCTGGCGGTTAACGCTCTGCGCGCCAAAGGGGTCGAGGTTTCGGACCCCAAGCAGTTTCTGGACATCGGTTACCTGTGCCACCTGCAAGACCCCGAAGGGTTTGTGATCGAAGTGTTGCAGCATGATTTCGAAGGCAACCGGCCAGACAATGCTGCAAGCCCCGACGCGCCCTTTGCTGATGCGCGGATCGGGCAGATCACGTTGCGTACTGGCGATATCGCGGCCGAAGATGCGTTTTGCCGCGCGCAGGGCATGCGCTTACTGTCGATGCAGGATGTGGCACAGTACGGGTTCGATCTGCATTTCTATGCGTTTTCAGAAGATACTCCGCCAAACGCGGATTTATGGTCCGTGGAAAACCGCGAATGGCTTTGGAAACGCCCCTATACGACGTTGGAGTTTCAGCACCTCGCTGGTGCCCAGTTTGCCCCTGTTCCTGATTACCGCGGGTTGGAGTTTGAAGGGATCGACAGGCCTCGTGCGGATGCATTTGGTGATCGGGTCTGGCCGGCTTGATCAGCGCCCGCGCCGTTTGCCCGGAACTTTCGAGCGGAATCCGGGCGGGCGTTTGCGGACCCAGCTCAGGAATTTCTCAAGTCGGGGATGCGTGCGCAGAGTTTCGACCGTGTTATAGCTGCGGGCCAGTTCGGCCTCGGACAGGGTGGCGTGGACCTCTTTGTGGCAGATGATATGCAGCAAAACCGTAGGTCCGCCCTTGCCCCCTTTGAGTTTTGGGATCAGATGGTGCAGGCTGCCGCCTCCGTCTGGGATGGGGCGGTCACACAGCGGGCAGATGGGATCGCGATCTGACATAGGGCAGAATGTGCGCCCGCAGATGCGAAAAGCAAGAGGACGGCAATGGCGCAAGCGGTGGTAATCGGGGCCGGTCCTGCCGGTCTGATGGCGGCAGAGCAGCTGGCCGCAGCTGGCCATGATGTGCTGGTGGTCGAGGCCAAGCCATCGGTCGCGCGTAAGTTCCTGATGGCAGGAAAATCCGGTCTGAACCTAACCAAGGATGAACCGCTCCAGACGCTGATGCCCAACTATGGCAGTGCGGCGGATTGGCTGCATCCGATGGTGGCTGAATTTGACTCAGATGCCGTGCAGAACTGGGCGCGCGGGCTGGGGCAAGAGCTGTTCACCGGCTCGACCGGGCGAGTGTTTCCCAGCGCTATGAAAGCCTCGCCATTGTTGCGGTCATGGTTGCGACGGTTGGATGAGGCGGGTGTGCAGATCAGAACCCGCTGGCGCTGGCTGGGCTGGGATGGCAACGCGCTGTCGTTTGACACGCCCGAGGGGGTGCAGGCAATTGCATCTGACGTCACCGTTCTGGCGTTGGGTGGGGCAAGCTGGGCGCGGCTGGGGTCCGATGGGCACTGGGCGCAGGTACTGGCAGAGAAAGGCGTGGCGCTGGCCCTGTTTGAACCGGCGAACTCTGCCTTGTCGGTGGCGTGGAGCCCCCATATGCAACCTCATTTTGGCAAGGCGCTAAAAGCGGTGCGCTGGCTGGCCGGAGAGCTGGAAAGCCGTGGGGAAGCCACGATTTCCGCTACCGGGTTGGAGGGCGGGGGCCTTTATTCCCTGACCCCGGCTCTGCGTTCGGGCGCGGACTTACATGTTGATCTGTTGCCTGATCTGGACGCGGCGACCTTGCAGGCGCGGCTTGCCGCAAAAAGCGCGAAAACCACGTTCACGCAATGGATGAAAAAGGCGCTGAAACTGCCGCTGCAGAAAATCGCTCTGTATCACGAGATGTCCAAGCAAGCTGCCGTGTCGCAAGGACATGAGGTGGCGTCGCTCAAACGCCTGCCCATCGTGGGCGCACGCCTGCGCCCGATGGACGAGGCGATCTCAACTGCAGGCGGGGTCCAGCGAGACGCGTTGGATGGCCACCTAATGCTAACGGCCATACCCGGTGTGTTCTGCGCCGGAGAGATGCTGGATTGGGAGGCCCCGACCGGGGGCTATCTGTTGACCGGCTGTCTGGCCACGGGCCGCTGGGCGGGGCACGGGGCCGTTCGGTGGCTGGATCGTTAGCGCGACCGGGCCAGCATCGCCAGACGGATCATGGCACGTTCAACCAAAGCCATGGCGGGCGCAGTTTGTCCGGCTGACCGCAAGGAAAGGTCCGTATCGGTCAGAACGGTCAGCGCGGTTTGAAGTTTTGGCGCGCCCCAGCCCTGCGCTTGCCGCAATATCCGGTCGCGCCGCTTGCCATAGACCGGCGGACGCAGCTTGCCGATGCCCTGCGCAGCCCCTCCGGGGTCCGAGGCGCAGGCATACAGAGTTCGAAAATGCCGTGTCGCGCCGATGCACAAGCTGACCGCGTTGGTACCCTGCGACTGCAGACGCCGGATCAGAGGGCCGATTTCGCCTGCCCGACCTTCGGCCACCACGTTCAGAACATCGTCCAGCGCTGCCTCGGTTGAGCGTGGCGCGCAGGCCTCGATGTCCTCAATGCTTAGCTCGGCGCTATCGCCACGTTTATACAGCGACAGTTTCTCGATCGTCTGGGCAAAGTCGCCCGGGCTGATACCGGTGGCCAGCTCGGCCAGTGCCGACATTGCTTCGTGCGGGATATTCTGCAACCCGGACTGACCTAAGATCCTTTCGATTTCTCCGCGCGAGGGCGGGTCGTCGTAAATGCCCACCGCATAGGCCGAGGTATGACCCTCGAACGCCTTGCGGATTTTCGAACTGGGCTTCAACTGGCCTGCCGTGACGATGATCTGAGCATCGCCGGGGGCCCAATCCTGAAGCGCGGCAATGATCGCGGGGGCGGCAACATCGGTGGTGTCTTCGACAAAGACAGCGCGCGGGCCGGGGAAAAAGCCCACTGCCTTTACCGCATCCAGCAACAGTGCGGGATCGCCGCGCAGGTCGCCCCCCGGCATTCGGGTTAGGCGCATTTCCTCTTCGGCGTTCGCGCCGAGCAAGGCGGCCAGAACCTGTTGGCGCTTCAATGCCACTCGCATCGCGTCCGCGCCATAGATCAGCAGCCCGGCCTTGTCGGCGTCGGGCCGCGCAAAATATCCCTCAGCCTCGCGCGGGCTGAGCTTCATTGCGCAAGATCCGGTGTCGCGTAAAGCCGACTGACGATCTGATCTGACAGAATCACCATCAGACGTTCATTCGCGTCCCGTTCATCTGCCAGTTCGGATACCGTCGATCCTGCGGCCGAGAAACCTACGAAATACGCGACCGAGCCAGAGGTGATCACCTGGCCCGTCGCATTGGATCTGAGTGCGAAATCCGCTCGCCCTTCGATCGTGTAACGATCCGTTTCATTCGTTTGCGTAATCGCCGCCCGTCGACGGACGGTCGACACATTGACGTTCAGCGCGTAGTCCGAGCCCGAACTTGCAGTGCGGCCCAGCCTTTGTTCCAGATTTTGAACCAGAAGATAGCTGTTGACCGAGTTAGGGGCAGAAACCTCGACCCTGCCATTCAGAGCCGAACCCGATCCGCCGGGGGCGTAAACAGGCTCGAACCCGCAAGCGGCCAGCGCAAGCGGTAAAATCAAAAGGGTTCTGCGATCAAACAACGACATTCACGATCCGGCCCGGCACAACAATCACCTTCTTCGGCGCATTGCCATCCAGCGCCTTTTGCACAGCTTCGGTGCTGAGCGCGATTTTTTCAACCTCTGCCTTGTCCATATCCTTGGGAACGCTGATTTCCGCACGGCGCTTGCCGTTGATCTGAATGGGCAGGGTGACGGTGTCATCGACCAGCATCGCTTCATCAGCGATGGGCCACAGCGCGGTGGCGACCAGACCATCGCCGCCCAGCAGCTGCCACAATTCTTCGGACAGATGCGGGGTCATCGGCGACATAAGCTGCGCCAGTGTCATGGCCGCTTGACGTTTGGCATCGGTGCCGGCCTTGGACTTCGCCAACGTGTTGGTGAAGGCATAGAGCTTGGCGATGGATGCGTTGAACCCAAAGGATTCGACCCCGCCCGACACATCATGGATCGCCTTGTGCATCTCACGCAGAAGGGTTTCGTCTTCTCCGTTGGCCGGAACGTCCGACTCGGCGATTTCCGACGCGATGCGATGTACACGGCTGAGATGTTTGAACGCGGCCTCAGCCCCGGATGCGGTCCATTCGACGTCGCGTTCGGGCGGCGAATCGGACAGTACGAACCAACGCGCGGTATCTGCGCCGAAGGCCGAGATGATGCTGACCGGATCAACCACGTTCTTCTTGGATTTCGACATTTTGGCCGAGGGGATGATCTCGACCTCGGTGCCGTCGGCCAGTTTGCCGTCGGTCACGTCCTCTGGCAGGTGATAGACCGGGCGGCCATTGGCGTCGCGGGTCTGATAGATTTCGTGTGTCACCATGCCCTGAGTGAACAGCGCGTCGAATGGCTCGATGGCTTTCTTCGGTAGGTGGCCGGTGATCTGCATGGCCCGCGCAAAGAAGCGCGAATAGAGCAGGTGCAGAATCGCATGTTCGATGCCGCCGATATACTGGTCGACATTCATCCAGTATTCGGCCTCGGCCAGATCAGTGGGGGTTTCCGCGCGGGGCGCGGTGAAGCGGGCGAAATACCAAGACGAATCGACGAACGTGTCCATCGTGTCGGTTTCGCGCTTGGCCGGGGCTCCGCAGGATGGGCATTCACAGTCGCGCCAGGTCGGGTGACGATCCAGCGGGTTGCCGGGTTTGTCGAATGTCACATCGTCGGGCAGGCGAACCGGCAGGTTCTCTTTCTTCTCGGGCACCACGCCGCAGGCATCGCAATGCACGACGGGAATCGGGCAACCCCAGTAGCGCTGGCGGCTCAGACCCCAGTCGCGCAGGCGATATTTGGTGACACCTTCGCCCCAGCCCGCCTTTTCGGCGAAATCGACGGTGGCATTGATGGCCTCATCACCCGTCGCCTCGGTCAGGCCGGCGAAGTGATTCACCCAGCGGACTTTCTCGGTTTTCGGTGGAACGAAAGCGATCTTGTCCACCGGGGTGTCATCGTCCAGTGCAAAGAACGTATCGACCACCGGCAGGCCGTATTTTCGGCAGAAGTCCAAATCACGTTGGTCATGAGCCGGGCAGGCAAATATCGCGCCGGTGCCGTAATCCATCAGGATAAAGTTCGCGATCCAGACCGGCAGTTCCCAATTCGGGTCCAGCGGGTGTTTGACGGTGATGCCGGTGGCATAGCCCAGCTTTTCTGCGGTCTCGATGGCCTCTTCCGTGGTGCCGCCCTTGCGGCATTCGGCTACGAATTCAGCGACTTCGGCGTTTTCAGCCTCCAGCTGCTTGGCAATCGGGTGATCGGGCGAGATGCCGACAAAAGACGCGCCCATCAGCGTATCGGGGCGAGTCGTGTAGACGGTGATCGGCTCGGCACCATCGGTGCGTTCAAAACTGAACTGCAGGCCGCGCGATTTGCCGATCCAGTTTTCCTGCATCAACCGCACCTTGGCGGGCCAGTTTTCCAGTGTGTCCAGCGCGCCGAGCAATTCTTCGGAATAGTCGCTGATCTTAAAGAACCACTGGGTCAGTTCACGCCGCTCGACCAGAGCGCCCGAGCGCCAGCCGCGCCCGTTTTCCACCTGTTCATTGGCCAGAACGGTCATGTCGACCGGATCCCAGTTCACCATGGCGTTTTTGCGATAGACCAGCCCGGCCTCAAGCATATCCAGAAACAACGCCTGTTGCTGGCCGTAATATTCCGGGTCACAAGTGGCGAATTCGCGCGACCAGTCAATCGACAGGCCAAGCGGTTTCATTTGCCCTCGCATGTCGGCGATGTTGCCGTAGGTCCAGTCTTTGGGATGGCCGCCGATAGCCATCGCAGCGTTCTCGGCAGGCATCCCGAATGCGTCCCAGCCCATTGGATGCAGCACGTTGTGCCCAGTCGCCAGTTTGTGCCGCGCGATCACGTCGCCCATCGTGTAGTTGCGTACGTGTCCCATATGGATTCGGCCAGACGGGTAGGGGAACATCTCAAGCACGTAGTATTTCGGCTTCTCTGCCTTGTGATTGGCGGCAAAGATTCCGGCCTTGTCCCAGGCCTCTTGCCATTTTGCTTCGATTTCGTTGGCCGAGTAGCGCGACATCATGCGGTCCTTCGTGAATGAAAACGCCGGGTGAGAGCCCGGCGTGGTATTAGTGTGATTTTCGGCAAGTTGCTAGAACTTGTTGTCCGCGATGCGCAGCTGGCGGGCTCGGGACAGGATGGCGTCTTCTACCGCGCGTGTGGTCGCCGCGCTGACCGGGTTGCCTCCGCTGGTTTGGAGTGCCACGGAGAGCGACCGCGCTGCGAGGGCTGGATCGCTGATGTGGACGGTCGCGCGATATTGGCGCCCGCCACCCGGTGGGGTGCCGTAACCCGTTACAATTACACCGGTAAACGGATCGACTTCCTGCACAGGCAGAAAGTTGAGAACATCCAGAGAAGCCGTCCACAGATATCGGTTCACATTCGCGACCTGCTCGGCATTGCCGGTATTGAAGACATCCCAGATGGTTGAACGATTTGGGTCGTTCAGTTCCCGCTCGTCCGAACGTCCACCATCCACGTTTCCAAGATTGGGGTTGGGGGCAGCGCTCCGATTCTGTCCGCAGGTCGACACGAGTGCGGTCGCTATGATCAAGCCGAAAATCGTCTGCAGGCGCATTGTAGAGGTGTCCTGTTTCACTGGGTCTCACTTGCTAGGTGATACTCCTAGACAAGGTCCAGTGCGGCAACAACCCTATTATTGTCACATACGGGTGGGTTTACTGACTGAAGAGGTCACAAAACTGACTGTGACATCCTTGCACCAATCTGTGGCCAATGCGGTCTTCACGTTTACGCCATACTTGCGTGAAGGGGGCAAAAAGAGCGAAACGGTTCCCGTGCTGAGACATGTGCAATGACACTTGTCGAGTTAGAAAACTTTGAAACCGAGGGAAACAAGATGAAAAAAGTTCTCTTCGCATCGACCGCTCTGATCGCAACCGCATCGGTTGCCGCGGCCGAAGTTAGATTCAGCGGTTATGGCCGCTTTGGTATTGGTTACCTGGAGGATCGTGGCTTCACGACCACCACCACCACTGCAAGCGGTGCAACCAACACTTTCTTCAACGAAGCCGACGAGACCATTCTGGTTTCTCGCTTCCGTCTGAACCTGGACGCAAACGTTGAAACCGACGGCGGCGTCGAGTTCTCGGGTCGTGTTCGTCTGCAGGCTGACGAAAATGCAAGCACCGGCGAAGCCAACTCGGCTGACCTGAACGGTGCGCGTTTCTCGGTCATCTACGGTGGTCTGCGTGTTGACGCGGGCAACGTCGCAGGTGCATTCGACAACCTGGCAAACTACTACGGTAACGAGCCTGGCCTGGAAAACTTCATCGGCCAGTACTCGGGCGTTGACTACAACTTCCTGGCATACTCGTCGACCGGTTCGGGTTCGAACGCTGTGTTCTTCCAGTACGCAGTTGGCGACTTCGCATTTGGCGCTTCGTATGACCAAGCGACCATCTTCCAAGGTCAAGGTGTAAGCAACGACGCTGACCGTTGGGACATCAGCGCGACCTACACCTTCAACAACATCACTGCTGCTCTGGCATACGGTCAAACCGACTCGGACGGTCTCCTGGCAGACGATCCAAGCCTGCTGGTTTTGACGCTGGGCGCAGAATTCGGTGACTTCTCGGGTACTGTGTTTGTCGCAGACGATAAAACCGAAGTCGACGAAACCGACGGCACCGCATGGGGTGTTTCGGCGGCCTACAATGTTGGTTCGGCTCTGACCCTGACCTTCGCTTACGGCGACGGTAACGCGGACGGTGACCTGCAGCAGTACGGTATCGGTGCTCTGTACGACCTGGGTGGCGGTGCATCGCTGCGCGGTGGTATCGGCAACAGCGACTGTGACATCTGCGACGATTCGCAGCTGCGCGCAGACTTCGGTGCTCAGTTCAACTTCTAAGTTGATCTGAACCGCAAGGTTTAAGGGCAGGTCTTCGGACCTGCCCTTTTCTTTTTGATCGACATGGTGTTTTTCTGCCCCCAAGCCAGAATGAGGAATCCCATGTCACTGCTGGAAATCTCTGCCCGTATTGCCAAAGCCGAAACCGCCGCCGGGCGGGCGGAAGGGTCAGTTCAACTGATCGCCGTCTCCAAGGTGCAGCCTAACGAACGTATCCGCGATGTACTGCAACAGGGTCATAAGTGCTTTGGTGAGAATCGCGTGCAGGAGGCTGCAGGGAAGTGGCCCGAATTCTCTGCAGCCTACCCCGATATTGACCTTCATCTGATTGGCCCCTTGCAAACCAACAAGGCCCGGCAGGCGATGGAGCTATTCAGCACAATTCATTCGGTCGATCGCCCGAAGCTGGCGAAAACTCTTGCCCGTTTGGCGCAAGAGATTGGGTCATGTCCCGATCTGTTTATTCAGGTCAATACAGGTGAAGAAGATCAGAAAGCTGGGATTCTCCTAGCTGATGCTGATGCGTTTATTGCCGAGTGCCGAGACCTTGACCTGCCTGTGAAGGGGCTCATGTGCATTCCTCCGGTGGAAGAAGAACCTGCGCTGCATTTTGCCTTGCTGGCCAAGATCGCCGAGCGCAACGGTTTGGCAGGCTTGTCGATGGGTATGAGCAGCGACTTTGAGCGCGCAATCGCGCTGGGTGCGACCCATGTGCGGGTTGGATCTGCGATATTTGGCGCACGCGTTAAACCTCAGGAATGATCAGCCGCGTGCCCGGTTGAACATGGGCAGCAATCCAATGGAGGTGATCGCGCCGGAAGGCGACACAGCCTTCAGTTGGATAACCTGGCCGCCGCCATTGATGCAGAAAAATGGCCGACCCTTGCCCTGGTATTGCATTCGGCCAGTTCCAATCCGTGAGCAACACCAGATCATATAACGGGTCGGAACGGCGCAGCTTTTCGTGGCTGCAGGCGTAGGGCGCGCTGACCAGTTGGTTATATCGCGCGTCGCACACATCATCAGACCACAGGTCGCGGGGCCCGATCGGAATCGCCCAAGCGGTTGGGGGTGAAATCCGGTCTGGCCGATAAAGCATTCCGACGATTTGGTGCTCGCCAGTTGGGGTGGCGCCGTCGCCTTCGCGTTTTGTCGGACTACGCCCGCCTTTTCCGATTGAACATGGAAACATGCGGCCAGCGAACCGAACCCCACGAGGCGTCAGCACCAGATCTTTTGGCGTCACAGCAGATGGCCCGACTTGGCTGCTTTTGTAGCCAGATACCCTCGGTTATGTGCAGTTTCACCAACCTTGAGAGGTACACGTTCGGTCACGGCAATGCCGGTTTTTTCCATCATGGCGATTTTGGCGGGGTTGTTCGTCAACAAGCGCACCGCGTTGAACCCTAGCGACTTCAGGATATCTGAACCCAGCCGGAAATCACGTTCATCATCCTCGAACCCAAGGCGGTGATTGGCTTCGACCGTGTCAAAACCCTGATCTTGCAGGAAATAAGCGCGCATCTTGTTGGCTAGGCCGATCCCGCGCCCCTCTTGGTTAAGATAAAGCAGGACACCAGCCCCTTCAGATCCCATCTGCGCCAGCGCGCCGCGCAACTGTGGTCCGCAATCGCATTTCAGGCTGCCCATCAGGTCGCCGGTAAAACAAGCCGAGTG
Source organism: Ruegeria sp. D3 (assembly GCF_056534465.1). Classification (NCBI taxonomy): domain Bacteria; kingdom Pseudomonadati; phylum Pseudomonadota; class Alphaproteobacteria; order Rhodobacterales; family Roseobacteraceae; genus Ruegeria; species Ruegeria sp. D3. The sequence goes on along the minus strand of NZ_JBQFPK010000008.1, from coordinate 109,337 downwards.
CAAACGCGCAAGAACCGGTTTGCTGCGATCCGGTCGCCCGATTTCAATGGCGTAATGCTCTTCACCCCCATCTTCGGGGCGGAAGACGTGCAGGCGTCCGGCCTCGGAAACCTCCATGGGCAGGCGCGCGGCGACCACCTCGTTCAGCAGGCTACGATCTGCCAGATGCGGGGCAGCGCGGGTATGGTCGATGCAAGTCAACCCGTTCGAGGCCGCAAAACCGCGCCCATCTTCGATCTGCACAACAACAGCAGAAGGCAGAAGCCGCGCGGATTTGGTAAGGGCAATGGCGATACGGTGAAGGTTCGCATTGCCCGTACGTTCGCTCATCAACGGCCCCTTCATCGGAGCGTTCAGGTCGTCCGAGGGGTCGGCCACGGCCTGAACCCAGGAAATATCGACGTCGGCCGGAACCACGACCCGCGCCAAATCACCGTCATAGGCGCGTGCCTTTAACGTCTCGGCACGGCGAACAGTGATGGCAACCACCGGGTCACCATCCAGGCCACGCAAATCGGCAAGCCGTTGTGCGCTAAGTGTTTCTGCGGCAATGGCGACAACGCTGAACCCGGTGTCATCGGTCAGCACAACCGGAACGCCCATACGCAGGTCGGCCCGCGCCCGCGCCAGCAGTTCAGAGATATCCGGAATGAGACTCATGCATGTTACCCTATAACGGTCAAAAACTCCTCTAGCGCGATCTGAAAGAAATGTGAAACAATTCCTACTCGCCGGACACGAGGGCGTGAGACGATTGCAGCAAACCTTGTTGAACGCGTGTTCTACGCGCAAGTGTCCGAAAAGGCTTAGGAGGACCGGGAATGGCACAGCTTAAGAAAATCCTGTTGGTGGATGATGACGAGGATCTGCGCGAAGCGCTGAGTGAGCAACTCGTGATGACTGAAGACTTCGACGTGTTCGAAGCGTCAGATGGTGCCTCGGCAATGGAGCGCGCCCGCGAGGCGATTTACGATCTGGTGATTCTGGATGTTGGCTTGCCGGATACCGATGGCCGCGAGCTGTGCCGCCTGATGCGCAAGCAGGGCGTCAAAAGCCCGATCCTGATGCTGACCGGTCATGACAGCGACGCCGACACCATCCTGGGCCTGGATGCCGGTGCGAATGACTATGTTCCTAAGCCGTTCAAATTCCCGGTTCTTCTGGCCCGCATTCGCGCCCAGCTGCGTCAGCACGAACAATCCGAAGATGCCGTTTTTGTTCTGGGCCCGTACACCTTCAAGCCCGCGATGAAGATGCTGATCACCGAAGAAGATCGCAAAATCCGTCTGACCGAGAAAGAGACGAACATCCTCAAGTTTCTCTATCGTTCGGCTGATGGCGTTGTCGCGCGCGATGTGCTGTTGCATGAGGTTTGGGGATACAACGCGGGTGTCACCACCCATACGTTGGAAACCCACATCTATCGCCTGCGTCAAAAGATCGAGCCCGATCCATCGAACGCGCGCCTTTTGGTCACAGAATCGGGCGGATATCGGTTGGTATCTTAACTTTGATGGTATGACGCAGATCAAAGTGATACTCTGAAGATATATTTAGGTTACTCCCAACCCGTGCATGTCCGGGTAATGACATGTACCTCCCTGTTGGACTGCCGGGCCTTTGGCCCGGCTTTTTTTGGCTCGGGCGCTGCCCCATAGTCTTGATCCAACTGCTTGACTTATCAGTGGTTCGCGGTGCCAATTCTGCCCAACGAATTGGGAGGCGTGAGACTTGGCAAACGAAATCTGCACTCTGTTGAATATTGAAAAACCCGTTCTGTCGGCCCCTATGGGTGGGGCCGCTGGACCTGAACTTGTTGCGGCTGTTTGTAATGCAGGCGGGTACGGAGTGATTCCCCTATGGGGTAAGCCTGCGGATCAGGTCTCGGAAGGGATAGATGCCGTGCGTGCGCTGACGGATCGCAATTTCGCCGTCAATCTGAACCTCGCCTTCCCGTACGAAGACCAGCTGCGGGTTTGTATCGACAAGCAGGTTCACACCGTTTCGTTGTTCTGGGGGATGGAACCTTCGGCCATCTCGGACGCCAAGAAAGGCGGGCTGTGCGTCATGGTCAGTGTCGGTAACGCTACCGAGGCAAAGGCCGCGCAGGATGCCGGAGCGGACATCATCGTTGCCCAAGGGTGGGAAGCAGGTGGCCATGTCTGGGGGCAGGTCGCGACAATGGCGCTGATTCCGGCCGTCGTGGACGCGGTTTCGATTCCTGTTGTTGCTGCTGGCGGAATTGCCGACGGGCGCGGTATGGCGGCTGCGTTGATGTTGGGGGCTTCGGCGGTTTGGGTTGGTACTCGGTTTTTGGCCAGTGCCGAGGCAACGATACACGAAGACTATCGCCGCCGAGTGCTGAATGCGTCTGAGGCGCAGACCGAATGGTACACTGACCTGTATGATGTGAAATGGCCGCAAGCACCACATCGCGCGTTAGCCAATTCTACCGCGCAAACGTGGAAAGAAGCAGGCTCGGCCGCTCCGGGGCATCGCCCGAACGAAGGCGAAATCATCGGTCAGCGCCCGGGTGGAGAGGACGTTGTCCGATACCAGAGCTATACGCCGTTGTCAGGGACAGAAGGGGATATCGAAGCGATGTCAATTTGGTCTGGGCAAGGTGTTGCAATGGTCCGTGACATCATGCCTGCCGCCCAAATCGTCGAGGAGATTTTTACCGAAGCGCAAGCGCTTTTTAACTCCGCCCCTGCTCGATTATAGGCCGGGAAAGCGCTGCTTTTTCCGATGGCACCTTGTCTTCTACCGCGTTAACGTCGCGCGCAACCGCGATAAAGGAATCCCCCATGCCTTTCACTCTTGCTACCTGGAATATCAATTCAGTGCGTCTGCGCGAGCCTATCGTGCTGAAATTGCTGCAGGAAGAGGCCCCCGATGTGCTATGCCTGCAAGAGTGTAAGTCCCCCGTCGAGAAAATCCCGACTGAAGGCTTTGCGGAACTGGGCTATACCCACATGGTTGCGCGCGGGCAAAAGGGCTATAACGGCGTCGCTATCCTGTCGCGTATCCCGATGGAGGAGGTGGGCGACAAGGATTTCGCCGGTCTCGGCCACGCCCGCCACATCGCCGCGCGGCTGGAAAACGGTGTGACCATCCAGAATTTTTATGTTCCTGCGGGCGGTGATGTGCCCGACCGCGAGGTGAATGAGAAGTTCGGGCAAAAGCTGGATTACCTCGCCGACATGCGCGATTGGTTCCGCGCCGAAAAGCCCGAGAAATCCATTCTGGTTGGCGACCTGAACATCGCCCCGCGCGAAGATGACGTTTGGTCACACAAACAACTGCTCAAGGTCGTCTCGCATACACCGATCGAAGTTGAGGCGCTGGCCGAGACACAGGATGCAGGTGGTTGGGTTGATGTCACCCGTCAGGATATCCCCGAGGGGCAGCTTTATAGCTGGTGGTCCTACCGCGCGCGCGATTGGGATGCGGCGGATAAGGGGCGGCGTTTGGATCACGTCTGGGCGACACCCGATATCTCGAACGCGGGGCATTCCAGCCGGGTCCTGCGCGACGCCCGCGGGTGGGAGAAACCCAGTGATCACGCCCCGGTTTTTGCCACTTTCGACCTATAACAGCATAAATCTGCCCTTGGTTTCCGCGACGCGCGGCTGCATATAAGGCGCAAGTTTGAACCGGAGACGTATCGCCATGGACCTTCTGAACACTGCCACCGGCCCTGCCGCCACTGACCTGATCAAGCACGGGTCCGAGGCCACGTTTATGGCCGACGTCATCGAAGCCTCGCAAGACGTGCCGGTCATTGTCGATTTCTGGGCCCCGTGGTGCGGCCCCTGCAAAACCTTGGGCCCGATGCTGGAAGAGGCCGTCACCGCCGCCAAGGGCGCGGTCAAGATGGTCAAGGTCAATGTCGACGAGGCGCAGATGATCGCAGGCCAGTTGCGCATTCAGTCGATCCCGACCGTCTATGCGTTTCACAAGGGCCAGCCTGTTGATGGTTTTCAGGGCGCGCTGCCGGGATCCGAGATCAAAGCGTTCATCGACCGCGTGATCGAAGCGGCGGGTGGCGAAAGCCCCGGGGGACAGTTGGACGAAGCCGTCGCCGCAGCCGAGGAAATGCTGGTCGAGGGCGCGGCCACGGATGCCGCCCAGACCTTTGCCGCCATTCTGGGCGAAGACCCCAACCACGCCGGTGCCTATGGCGGGCTGGTGCGCGCCCATATTGCGGCGGATGATCTGGAGCAGGCCGAAGCGATCCTGAACGGTGCCCCGGCCGAGATATCCAACGCGCCCGAATTGGAAGCTGCTCATGCGCAGTTGGAACTGGCTAAACAAGCTGCCGATGCGGGCCCCGTGGCCGAGCTGAAGGCGGCGGTTGAGGCCGACCCCGACAACCATCAGGCCCGGTTCGATCTGGCGCAGGCGCTGCACGCGAACGGCGATGTGGAAGAGGCCGTCGCGCAATTGCTGGACCTGTTCCGTCGCGATCGCGAATGGAATGAAGGCGCGGCCAAGGCGCAGCTCTTCACGATCTTTGATGCGCTCAAGCCCAATGATCCGATTGTTCTGAACGGGCGGCGTAAGCTCAGCTCGATGATATTTGCCTAATTTCCGATCAGAGCTACACTCGGGTACATGATGCATCCCGCCGATCTGCCGGAAACGGTTTCCGTATTCCCTCTGCCCGGGGCGCTGCTGCTGCCCCGCGCGCGCCTGCCGCTGCATATCTTCGAGCCGCGCTATCTGCAGATGCTGGATGATGCGTTGAAAACACCGGAACGATTGATCGGGATGGTGCAACCCAACCCGTCTGCCAGCGACGACGCGCGTCTTCACCAGATCGGCTGCGCAGGCCGTGTGACGCAGTTTTCCGAGACCGAGGATGGGCGCTATCTGATCACGCTGTCCGGAGTCTCGAGGTTCCGAATCCGGTCAGAGTTGGACGCTTTCACCCCCTATCGCCGCTGTGCCGTGTCGTGGGAGGGGTTCGACCGCGATCTGGGTAAAACCGAACAGGATGACGGGTTCAATCGTCCGCGTTTCCTGAACCTGTTGGAAAAGTTCTTTTCGTCGCAAAACCTATCGACGGATTGGGACACGTTGAAAGATGCGGATGATGAGCTGCTGGTGAATTCGCTGTCGATGTTGCTGGATTTCGACCCCGAAGAAAAACAGGCGCTACTTGAGGCACCCTGTCTGCGCACCCGCCGCGAGACCTTGGTAACATTGATCGAATTTGCGATGCGCGGCGGATCGAACGAGGACCACTTACAATGACTGAACACGCGTTTGACCGCCACATGCTTGAGGCGCTGATCTGCCCGCAGACCCACACGACCCTGCATTATGACGCGGACAAGCAGGAGTTGGTGTCGAAAGCCGCCGGGCTGGCGTTTCCGATCCGCAATGGTATTCCTGTTATGCTGGTCGATGAGGCGCGCGAGCTGGACTAGATCGCGCGGCCTTGCAGCAGTTTGGGCAGGTCTCCGGTCAACCCTGCGGCCTCGCGCACAAAGCCGCGCCGTAGGCCCGGCAGCGATCCGACGATCCCCATCCCGATATCGCGGCCCATCCGCAGCAGGGGATTATCGTTGGAAAACAGCTTGTTGAACACATCCGTCGCCATTGCCAGAGAGGCCGTGTCGAACCTCCGCCATTCCTGAAAGCGCTCCAGCACCAGCACCGATCCTATATCCTCGCCGCGCCGTCCGGCGAGCGTCAGAACTTCGGCCAATGCGCCCACATCGCGCAAACCAGCGTTCAGCCCTTGGCCTGCAATCGGGTGCATCCCGTGGGCGGCATCCCCGACCAGAGCCATGCGGTCACCGATAAAGGAATTGGCGATGGTCAGGTTCAGCGGATAGGTGAACCGGTCTCCGGCGATGCGAATGTCGCCCAGAAAATCGCCGAACCGAGGGCGCAGGACTTGCAGATAATCGGCCTGGGGCAGCGCATTGATGCGCTCGGCAGCCTCGGTCCGTTCGCTCCAAACGATCGAGCTGCGATTGCCGGTCAGTGGCAGGATCGCCAGAGGGCCGGGCGGCATGAAGAACTGATGCGCGATACCGTGATGGGGCAGGTCATGTTCAATCGCACAGACCAGCGCGGTTTGGCCGTAGTCCCACCCCGTCCGCTTGATCCCTGCGCGCGCGGCGGTGCCGCTGCGGCGGCCATCGCAGCCCGCCAGCAGCCCACCCGAAACGGTCGCGCCATCATCCAGTGTAAGGGTCACGCCGGTCGCGTCAGCCTCTTGCGCGACAACTGTGCGTCCGTTGATCTGCGTGACTCGGGTCTCCTCGGCCATGGCGTCCAGAAAGGCGCGGCGCAGATGGCGGTCTTCGACCATAAAGCCCATCGGGCCCTCTTCGATCTCTGCATGGTCGAAATGCATGAAGAACGGAGAGGGGCCTGCGCCCGCATGTCCATCCGTGACCTTGATCTCCAGCATGGGCTGGGCGTGATCGGCGACCTTGCCCCACACACCCACTGCATCCAGCAGCCGTTGCGAGGCCAGCGCCAGTGCATAGGCACGTCCGTCAAACGCCGCGTTCTTGCGGACTTTCTGGGCCAAACTGTCGATGACGGTGACGGAATGCCCCGTCTGTGCCAGCGCCAAAGCCAAAGCCGGGCCGTTCAGCCCGCCGCCTACGATCAGGATATCGGTCTTGTGTTCCATGCCCCGCAATATGCGCCCCCTTTCGGGATTGTCCATGTGCGGTCCTGTCGCTACCGTCCCGTCAGCAGAATTTTCCAAGGGGGCAGGGATGCAGGACTGGTTGACCATGACGGCGTGTGATCTGGGGCGGGGGATCGGCATGGGCCAGATTGACCCGGTCGAGCTGACCGAGACCTATCTGACCGCCATCGACGCCCATCCCTACCGCGACCGCATCTATGCGCGCGTCACCCATGACCGCGCCCGGGCCGAGGCCAAAGCCGCGCAGGATCGCGCCGCGCTGGGCCTGCGCCGGTCACTGCTGGACGGGGTGCCGATCAGCTGGAAAGACCTGTTCGATACCGCGGGCACCGAGACCGAGGCCGGATCGGCCCTGCTGAAAGGCCGGGTGCCGCAGGCGGACGCGGTTGTCGTGGGCAACGCCACGGCCATGGGCACGGTCTGTCTGGGCAAAACCCATATGAGCGAGCTGGCCTTCTCGGGCCTTGGTCTGAACCCCATCACCGACACGCCGCCCTGCATTGATGATGTGGATGCAGTGCCGGGCGGGTCATCCTCGGGCGCGGCGGCCTCGGTCGCTTGGGGCTTGGCGGCTTGTGGGATTGGGTCCGACACCGGAGGCTCGGTGCGTATTCCGTCCGCATGGAACAATCTGGTGGGTCTGAAAACAACTGCAGGGCGGGTCAGCCTTGAAGGCACGGTGCCGCTGTGCCTGCGCTTCGACACCGTGGGCCCGCTGGCCCGGTCGGTTGAGGACGCGGCGCATATGCTGGCCCTGTTGGAAGGCGGCACACCCGCCGATCTGCGTGGGGCCAGCCTGAAAGGCCGCCGCTTTGCCGATCTGCAAAATATCGCCAAGGATAACCTGCGCGACACTCCTCGCGCCGCTTATGACAGCGCGCTGGAGCGTCTGCGCGATGCCGGGGCCGAGATCGTACCGCTGGAAGTGCCCGAACTGGCGGATGCGATGGCGCTGTCCGGTGTGCTTTACACGACCGAGGCCTATGGCCTGTGGCGCGATGTGATCGAAGCCAACCCGGACGCGATGTATCCAGAAATCCTCGAACGGTTCCGCACGGGCAAGAATGTCTCGGGTGCGGATTACATCGCGGCGTGGTCCAAGCTGAAGGCCTCTCGCGCTGCCTGGGATGCGGCCACATCCGGGTTTGATGCTGTTCTGGCACCGACTGCTCCGATTCTACCGCCTAATCTGGATCGGTTGCTGACCGATCACGACTATTACGTCACTGAAAACCTGCTTGCTTTGCGCAACACGCGGATCGGCAACCTGATGGGTCTGGCCGCGCTGACCTTACCGACAGGAACACCGGGCTGCGGGGTGATGATGATGGGCTATCCTGGGTCCGAGGAGGCTCTGCTACGGATCGGATCAGCGGCCGAGGCGGCATTGGCCTGAATGCCACAATCCCCTGATTCGCCATCACTTTGGCTGGACGAAACGGGGTGCGGCCTGTAACCTGCCTGAAAACGGGGCGCTATGATCCCGAACTTGAGGCAGTAGATATGAATTTCCCCGAGCGGTTTTCGAACCTACCGGAATACGCTTTCCCGCGTCTGCGCACCCTGTTGGACCACCATCAACCGGGCGGCGATGTGATTCACATGACTATCGGCGCGCCGATGCACGATTTCCCGGCCTGGGTGACGGATGTCATCTCTGAGAATGCCGCAGGGTTTCAAGGTTATCCGCCCAACGAAGGCTCACCCGAGCTGCGTGGCGCGATCACCGACTGGATCGCGCGCCGCTATGGCGTGACGATGGACCCCGACACCAACGTGATGGCCCTGAATGGCACGCGCGAGGGGCTGTATAACGCCGCCATGGCGTTGTGCCCCGAGGAAAAGAATGGCCAGAAGCCGGTCATCCTGTGCCCGAACCCGTTCTATCAGGTCTATATGGTGGCCTCGATCTCGGTCGCGGCGGACCCTGTTTTTGTATCGGCCACTGCTGCCACTGGACACCTTCCCGATTATGCAGGCCTGCCCGAGGATGTGCTGAACCGCACCGTCGCGGCCTATAGCTGTTCACCCGCCAACCCTCAGGGCGCTGTGGCCTCACGCGACTATTGGGCCGAACTGATCGGGTTGGCGGAAAAGTACGATTTCCGCATCTTCGCGGATGAATGCTATTCCGAGATCTACCGTGACGAGGCACCGGTCGGTGCACTGACCGTCGCGCAAGAGATGGGCGCAGACCCTGAACGTGTGGTGCTGTTCAACTCACTCTCGAAGCGGTCGAACCTGGCTGGGCTGCGCTCGGGTCTGATTGCGGGCGGGCCGGATACGATCAAACGGGTCAAACAGCTGCGCAACTATGCCGGATCGCCACTGCCTTTGCCGTTGCAGGCCGCCGCCGCACGTGTTTGGGCGGACGAGGAGCATGTCATCCAGAACCGCGCGCTTTATCAGGAAAAATACGCCATCGCGGATGACGTGTTTGCAGGTGTGCAAGGCTATATGTCACCCGAGGCTGGGTTTTTCCTGTGGCTACCGGTCGATAACGGCGAAGAGACCGCATTGAAGCTGTGGCGTGAAACCGGCGTTCGGGTTCTGCCAGGCGCATATCTTTCCCAAGGCGATCCGGGACAAAACCCGGGCGAGCATTTTATTCGGGCCGCGCTTGTGGCTCCAAAAACAGAGTTGCAGCAGGGGCTAATTACGCTCCGCGACTGCATCTATTCGTGAGGTACGAGGGCAAAATGGCATCATTGAACGCGCGCAACCGCGATCCATTGCTGGACAGTACAACGCAAGCCGCCATTGAGCGGCGCAGCAAGGAGTTGATTGGGATTGCCTTGATCCTGCTGGGGCTGGCAGCTGCTGCTATGATCTGGTCCTACACGCCGGATGATCCGAACTGGATGGTCTCGACCGATGCGCCGGTGCAGAACTGGATGGGGCGGATTGGGGCTTCCATCGCGGCACCCTTGTTCATGATCGTGGGCTGGGGCAGCTGGAGCATTGCCTTAGTTCTGATCGGCTGGGGCGTGCGATTTGCGGGACATTTTGGCGAGGATCGCGCGATCGCCCGGCTGATCTTTGCGCCGATCTGGATTGCCGTTGTCTCGGTCTATGCAGCGACTTTGGTACCCGATGAGGCTTGGCGTTCGACCCATAGTTTCGGCCTTGGAGGGCTGTTTGGCGACACCGTCATGGGCGCGTTGCTAACCCTGTTGCCGGTAGCATCGCATTTCATGGTCAAGCTGATGTCACTGGCCATGGCGGTCGGAATGTTGGCGCTGGGCGTTTTCGTCTTGGGCTTTACCAAGGACGATGTGCGCAAAGGCTTCCGGGCGTTTTTGCTGGGCTTGGTGATGTCTTACGACACGCTGATGAACCTGCTGGGCCGCAGTGCGTCGGCAACCGCCCAGGCGGCTCGTGACCGCCGCGCGCAATGGGATGAGCGCAAAGCCGCGCGTGTCGAAGTCGCCGAAGCCGTGTTCGACGATGACTTGGCTTACGCCGATCCGCTGTTCGAAGAGCCTCCGCTGACTGCGCCCGAGCCCGTGAAATCGGGCTTGTTGTCGCGTATCCCCGATCTGATCCGCCGCCCGGACCCTATGCCCGAGCCCGAATTGATCGACCGCGAGCCTCTCGCCGATTTTGAAGAGATGCCGGGCGAAGACCGCATCCGGTCCAAGATTTCCGCCGCTGTGCGCAACCGCAAGGTCGCCGCGGGTGAGATGGTACCTGAACATGACCCAAACCTGCCGCTGACCAAGGGGCGGGGACGTGGGCCCGATCCGTTGATCCTGAACTCTGGCGCGGGTGAATTGCCGCCGGAACCGCCAATGACGTCGACTGGTTTGCCACCCGAGCCGATGCTGACGGCAGAACCAACCGAATGGCATGAACCTCTGCATCAGGATTTTGCGCCCGAGCCGGATTATGATGAGGCCTTGTTCGAGGATGAGCCGATGGTTGAACCCGAGCCCGCCCCTCAGTCGCGCCCGGCGATGAAAATCCCGGTGGCTGAACCGCGCAAACCGGTTGTCGCGCAACCTGTGCGTCGCGCGCCGCAGCCTTCGCGCCGCGCGCAGGCCGAAGCGCAACCTGCGCTGTCGTTCGAAGACAAGCATTCCGATTTCGAATTGCCGCCTTTGGGCCTGCTGGCCAACCCCGCCAGCATTCAGCGCCATCACCTCAGCGATGAGGCGTTGGAGGAAAACGCCCGTATGCTGGAAAACGTGCTGGATGACTATGGCGTCAAGGGTGAGATCGTCAGTGTTCGCCCCGGTCCCGTTGTCACCATGTATGAACTGGAACCGGCACCCGGTCTGAAAGCCAGCCGTGTGATCGGTTTGGCCGACGATATCGCACGCTCGATGTCGGCGCTGTCGGCGCGGGTTTCGACTCTGCCGGGGCGCTCGGTCATCGGGATCGAACTGCCCAACGAAAATCGCGAGATGGTGGTGCTGCGTGAAATCCTTGCCAGCCGTGATTTCGGCGACGGCAACCATGCGCTGCCGTTGGCCTTGGGTAAGGATATCGGAGGGGAGTCGGTCGTGGCGAACCTTGCCAAGATGCCTCACCTGCTGATCGCAGGGACCACAGGGTCCGGTAAATCGGTGGCGATCAACACGATGATCCTGTCGCTGCTCTATAAGTTGACACCCGATGAATGCCGCCTGATCATGATCGACCCCAAGATGCTGGAATTGTCTGTTTATGATGGAATCCCGCATCTGCTGTCGCCCGTTGTGACCGACCCGAAAAAGGCGGTTGTCGCCCTTAAATGGGTCGTGGGCGAGATGGAGGACCGCTATCGCAAGATGTCCAAAATGGGCGTGCGCAACATCGCGGGCTACAACGGTCGAGTGAAGGATGCGTTGGCCAAGGGCGAGATGTTCAGCCGCACGGTCCAGACCGGTTTTGACGACGAGACCGGAGAACCCACCTTCGAGACCGAAGAATTCGCGCCCGAGGCGATGCCCTATATCGTCGTTATCGTCGACGAGATGGCCGACCTGATGATGGTCGCGGGGAAAGAGATCGAGGCGTGTATTCAACGTCTGGCGCAGATGGCGCGGGCCTCGGGTATTCACCTGATCATGGCGACGCAGCGGCCTTCGGTTGATGTGATCACCGGCACGATCAAGGCAAACTTCCCCACCCGGATCTCGTTCCAGGTGACCTCGAAAGTCGACAGCCGCACCATTTTGGGCGAGATGGGCGCCGAGCAACTGCTGGGGCAGGGCGACATGCTCTATATGGCTGGCGGGGCCAAGATCACCCGTTGCCACGGCCCGTTCGTGTCGGACGAAGAGGTCGAAGAAATCGTCAACCACCTGAAACAGTTCGGTCCGCCCGATTACATGAGCGGTGTCGTCGATGGCCCGGCCGAGGAAAAGGCCGACAATATCGATGCAGTTCTTGGCCTGAATACCGGTGGCAACACCAATGGCGAGGATGCTTTGTACGATCAGGCGGTGGCGATTGTGATCAAGGATCGCAAATGCTCGACCTCGTATATCCAGCGGAAACTTGCCATCGGTTACAACAAAGCCGCCCGTCTGGTTGAGCAGATGGAGGACGAAGGCGTTGTTTCCGCAGCCAATCATGTCGGAAAGCGCGAAATCCTCATCCCCGAGCAATAGGATATTTAATAACAAGGGCAAAGCGCCTATCTGTGCCTTATGAAACAGATTGCTTTTGCCCTTGCTTTGACATTGGCCGCACCCGCCGCGTGGGCCGCGGACAAGCTGCCATTGTCGCAGATATCAAACTATCTGAACGAGTTGAAAACCGTTCAGACCACCTTCACTCAGGTCAATGATGACGGGTCGCTCAGCACCGGTAAGCTGTGGATTGAACGGCCGGGCAAGATGCGGTTCGAATACGACCCGCCTAACAGCGCTGTTGTTCTGGCGCGGGCTGGGACGGTTCAGATTTTCGACCCAAAGTCCAATCAACCACCCGAGCAATACCCCTTGCGACGCACACCGCTGTCATTGGTTCTGGCGAGGAACGTGAACTTGGCTCAGGCGAATATGGTGGTCGGGCACGACTTTGACGGCACGGCTACGGTTGTGACAGCGCAAGATCCCAAAAACCCGGATTCGGGCCGGATCGAACTGATGTTCACCGGCGATCCGGTAGAGCTGCGCAAATGGGTGATCCATGACAACGCAGGCAGCCAGACTACGGTCTTGCTAGGGCCGCTTGAGACGGGCGGGAACCTGGATAACAACCTCTTCTCGCGCCGGACCAGAAGCGGGTCAGGCAATCGCTGACCCGCTGACCTTTTAGTAACGGCAGCCTGACAGTTGTGCCTGATACAGTTTGGCGCGTGCATCTACATTGTTGGCGACGTTCAACAGCCAAGTTTTGCTGTAATGACTGCCGCGAGCATAGCCGGTATGGCCCTCATGATACGCCAGATACTGGTTACGCGTGTCGTGCAGTTGGATCCCATTGCGATCTAGACTTTTGGTCATGTACCAGCCGATAAAGTCGGACGCATCACGGATACGGTCCCGCTTGGCGCGGCGTTTGCCGGTCTCGCGCTGGTATTCCTCCCACGTGCCGTCCAAAGCTTGGCTAAAGCCATAGGCGCTGCTTTGGCGGCCCATCGGGATGACACCCAGCACGTATTGGTGTGGAGTGCGCGCATCGTGCCGATAGCGGCTTTCCTGATAGATTGTCGCCATCTGTACGTGAACTGGGACACCCCATTTCCGCTCTGTGGTTTTGAATGCCTTGATAAAGTCGGGCCGCTCGCGCGCAATGCTGCACGCGTCATTCAGCTTGCTGGGCGGCTGTTTCGAGCCGCCACTACAGGATGCCAAAAGCAGCACCCCGAAGAGTACGATAAGAATTCTGCTCATGTGCCTCGTGCCTTTTTTCTTTATTCTAGCGCAAATTGAGCGTTTAGGAAATCACAATCGCTACAGCACAATAGCTAGAATTATAGGCATTGCGCCCACCGACAACACAGTCGAGACCATAACCATACCCGCTACTGCGTCCGCGTCGGCTTCGAAGCGTTCGGCCAGCAAGTAAGAGGTCACGGCCACAGGCGCGCACATTTGCAGCACCAGAACCCCGAATGCGACCGAATCCAAACTGAACGCCAGTGCGATACCCCAGCCAAGCGCGAAACAGACCGCCAGTTTCAACGCTGAAAGCCAGATAGCCTGCCCCAGTTTCCGGGTGGTCAGGCGCGCTATTGCGACGCCGACAGTGATCAGCATCATTGGAATAGCCATTTGCCCCAACAGATCCAGTGTATTGGTCAGGAACAGTGGCGTTTCCCACCCGCGCCACAGAAATAGCGCGCCTAGCAAAGTGGCCCATACCATCGGTTCGCGTGCTACTTTGCCAAACGCGCCTTTGCCAGCAACCAGATAAATCCCGTATGTAAAAGAGAAAAGTGCAGTGACGGCCAGAAAGATCACGGCAAATCCAAGCCCGGCCTGGCCAAAGGCAAAAATGCAAAGCGGTAGCCCCAAATTGCCCGTGTTTCCAAAGATGAGCGGTGCAAGGTAGGTTCTGCGATCCAGCCCGGAAAACCGCACAAATAAACCGAATGCGACAGCAAGTACCAGATGGCCAACAATGGCCGCCAGTGTGAACCGCGTCAGCTCGCCTGCGGGAATCTCAGTTTGCATAAGGGCAACAAAAATAAGGCTGGGTACTGCAAGCGTGACCGCCAAACGAGTCACGAATTCCAGTCGGTATTCGAATCCGAACCTGACCCACGCATAACCGATTCCGGCCAAAAGAAAGACCGGAGCAACGATTTCAAACACTGTCAGTAAGAGGTTCACAGACTGTTTCCCTTAATTTCCGATCATTGATTGGCATTTCAGCGCATAAAAGAGTAGTAAGACCTTTGGGGGCTGAAGATATGCTGAAGACAAACGCCAAGTACCGTCTGGGTCAGGTGGTTCGCCACAAGAAACATCCCTTCCGAGGGGTCATTTTTGATGTGGATCCGGAATTCTCGAACACGGAAGAATGGTATCAAGCGATACCGGAAGACAGTCGTCCGCTCAGGGAACAACCGTTCTATCATTTGCTGGCCGAAAACGACCAATCCTTCTATGTTGCTTATGTTTCTGAACAAAATCTGGTTGCTGACCAGTCGGGCGAACCGGTGGAACATCCCGATATTCCCGACATGTTCGGTCCGTTCGAAAACGGTGCGTACCCTTTGCACTTTCACCTGAACTGACAACGGGGCAGCCGGCGCTTGGTCAGTAGCCAAGCGCGCAACCGTCTTTTCTGGGATCGCTTGCGCCTTCAAGCACACCGTCCTCTTTGATGAGGATTGCCTGGGCGCCGCCGAGCGGGGTTTCCGGAATTTCAACTTTGTGACCCATATCGCCTAATTGTTCAGCCACCTTGCGCGGAATTCCGCGCTCGAGTTTCAGTACACCCCCATCAGCGAATGCGCGTGGCGCGTCGATGCTGGCCTGAAGGTCCAAACCGTGATCGGTGAGGTTCGACAACAGGCGCGCATGGCCGGTTGGCTGGAACGCTCCGCCCATCACGCCGAAGGGCATGGTGATCCGGTTGTCCTGCATGACCATGCCTGGAATGATGGTATGCATCGGGCGTTTGCCGCCGCCCATTTCGTTGGGGTGGCCCTGTTGCAGCGTGAACCCAGCGCCGCGGTTTTGCAGCAAAATCCCATATTTTTCGGATGCGATGCCCGAGCCAAAACTGTGGAAGATCGAATAGATCAGTGACACTGCCATCCGGTCGCGATCGACGACGGTGATATAGATCGTATCTTTGTGAATTGCTTCAGTGACCGGTGCAGCAGCGGGCATCGCGCGATTGGGGTCGATTAACGCGGCTAAGCTGTCGGCAATACCCTGATCAGTGAACTTCTGAGCCTGTGCCATATGATCGGGGTCAGCAATGAACCGGTTGCGGGCGTCATAGGCCAATTTTGAGGCTTCAGCCTCAATATGAATACGCTCGACCCCGAACGGGTCCATACCAGACAGATCAAAGTTCTTCAGAATATTAAGCAGAAGAATCGCCGTGGCCCCCTGACCGTTGGGCGGATGTTCGAACAGTTCGGTGTCATGGTACCGGCCGCTCACCGGTTTCGTCTTGGAAAAGGCGGTCGAGGCGAAGTCCGCTTCTGTATGTACGCCGCCGCGGCTTGTCAGGGCATCGATCATGTCCAGCGCGATGTCCCCGGTGTAAAACGCATCCCTGCCGTATTTGGCAATCTGCCGCAGCACCTGGGCCTGACCGGGCGCGCGAAAAACCTGCCCGATTTTGGGTGCGGCCCCGTTGAACAGATAGTGGTCTCGTGCGGCGCCTTGCAGGTTGGATGCGCCCGATATCCAGTCAAATGCCACCCGCGGCGCGACCGGAACCCCGATTTCGGCATAATGAACGGCGGGTTGAAGAATGGTTTCAAGCCCGAGTTTTCCCTCGGTATCAGCCAAATGGCAAAATGCATCCACCGCACCGGGGATTGTCACAGCTTCGGGCGTGTTCAAGGGGACAGTCTCCAAACCCTTGGCGCGCAGGTCTTGCGCTTTGGCCGAAGCAGGCGCGCGACCTGATCCGTTAAGAGCCAGAACTTTGTTTTCGCCCGCACGATTGAAAAGTACAAAGCAATCGCCGCCGATACCGGTCATTTGCGGCTCGCAAATTCCCAACAAGACCGCTCCTGCGATCGCGGCGTCCATCGCATTGCCGCCCTGCTGCAGAATTTGCAACGCAACCTGAGCCGCCAAAGGATGTGACGTGGCACACATGCCTTCGGTCGCCAGAACCTGTGACCGGCCCGGTGTATGGAAATCGCGCATAGTGATGCTCCCGTGACTGAACGCGCCGAACGTATCGCGCGGGTTGGTATTGTCCAGTCAAATCAAGGGGAAGTTCCTCGGCGCCGTTCACTGGGTGGGGGCTGTGACACTAGGCGCCGAGGGAAGCTATCTGAGCTACGAGTTAACTTTTGCTCTTTGTTTGCGGCGCGACAATGGTCTGATCTGGGCGTTATTGTGACATTTTCGGTCTAGCCCAAGCGTGGAAAGTCAAAGCGCAGGGATAGACGATTGCAGCCGTTCGCGTGTTCATAACGGATTTCGCTGGTCAATTCATGGATCAGAAACCAGCCAAACCCACCTTCGGGCAGATCATCCAGCGAGGAGCCAAGCGGGGCAGGGACCCCGTCAGGTACGCGAAACCCCGGCAGTGGGTTGCCTGTGTCCGAGATCAGGATCTCAAGCCAGTTTTCGTGCAATCGGCATCTGACCTTAACCTTTGCCGGTGTAATTCCCGCATATGCGTGTTCAACGACATTATTGATCGCCTCGGCCAGCGCTATCTTGACGTCGGCAGCTTTGTGTTGCGGCAGGCCCTGAACTTCTAGGCAGGTGCTAATCCTGGCGATGCCAGTGCTGGCTTCAGCCTCGGTCGCGACAAAGCTCAAATCCATGCAATTTTCGTTACACATGGCCATTGCGCCCATTCAGATCCGTCAGTCCGCCGCAGCCGTCAGCGCATCGTCCAATGTCGGGTACAGCTTGAACACCGTATCCATGCGCGTTAGCCGAAACACCTTTTCGACAAACGGGTGCAGCCCGGCCAAATCCAGGCGTCTTTCGCTGCCGAGTTGCTTCATCGATGCCACGATGGCCCCAAGCCCGCTGGAATCAATGAATTCCACATCCGTCAAAT
Source organism: Ruegeria sp. D3 (assembly GCF_056534465.1). Taxonomy (NCBI): domain Bacteria; kingdom Pseudomonadati; phylum Pseudomonadota; class Alphaproteobacteria; order Rhodobacterales; family Roseobacteraceae; genus Ruegeria; species Ruegeria sp. D3. The sequence goes on along the minus strand of NZ_JBQFPK010000008.1, from coordinate 92,008 downwards.
CCAGGACGACCCGTGGCGCCCCGCCTTGTGCCGTGCTTCGCATGTCTTCTTTGAACTGGATGGCCATCGCGGCATCAATCCGGTCGGAATGGACCGTAATGACCTGCGTTGTGTCAGTCGTTTTGCTGGTCAGGCTCATACGCGACTATCCTTCAATCTGAAAATAAATGGTAGAAATACGCTAGACGGCAAATCTTACCATTCGGTATCCATAGGTAGGGAAGTTGAGAGGAGCATCCGTATGAAACAGGTCGTGATCGCAGGGGCTGCACGCACTCCGATGGGTGGATTTCAGGGGATGTTCGACGGGGTCACCGCTGCCGAACTAGGTGGGGCCGCAATCCGTGCGGCGCTTGATGGTGCACAGGCCGACACAGTGGACGAGGTTTTGATGGGCTGCGTTTTGCCGGCCGGTCAGGGTCAGGCGCCCGCGCGGCAGGCGGGCTTTGCTGCCGGGCTTGGCGAGGACGTTCCCGCCACCACACTGAACAAGATGTGCGGGTCGGGCATGAAGGCTGCGATGATTGCGTACGACCAAATCGCCTTGGGTCATTCCGACACGATGATTGCCGGCGGGATGGAGAGTATGACGAACGCACCTTATCTGCTGCCCAAGATGCGTGGCGGTGCTCGGATTGGTCATGGGCAGGTCGTAGACCACATGTTTCTGGATGGGCTCGAGGATGCCTATGACAAAGGCCGTTTGATGGGAACCTTCGCCGAGGATTGTGCCGAGGCTTATCAGTTCACACGTGAAGAGCAGGATGAATACGCCTTGCGTTCGTTGTCCAACGCGCTGTCCGCGCAGGAAACCGGTGCCTTTGATGCAGAGATCACACCTGTGGTGACCCGCTCTCGTAAGGGAGAGATCACTCATTCGGCTGATGAACAACCGCAATCGGCGCGTCCCGAAAAAATTCCGACGCTGAAACCAGCATTTCGCAAAGACGGGACGGTAACGGCAGCCAACTCCTCCTCTATCTCGGACGGTGCTGCGGCTCTGGTTCTGGCGTCGACCGATGCTGCCGAGGCCCGCGGGCTTACCATACGCGCGCGCATTCTTGGCCATGCCAGCTTTGCTCAGGCACCGGGTTTGTTCACTACTGCTCCGGTTCCTGCGGCGCAGTCCTTGCTGACTAAAATCGGGTGGTCCAAGGACGATGTGGATCTGTGGGAAGTCAACGAAGCCTTTGCGGTCGTCCCCATGGCCTTCATGCGCGAGATGGGCCTGCCCCGTGACATCGTCAATGTCAACGGAGGGGCCTGTGCGCTAGGGCACCCAATCGGCGCTTCGGGCGCACGGATCATGGTCACGCTTTTGAATGCGTTGGAAAAGCGGAACCTCAAACGGGGTGTGGCGGCCATCTGCATTGGTGGCGGTGAAGGGACGGCGATCGCAATCGAACGGGTTTGACGCTTTGGCGTTTTCGGCATAGGTCGCTGCACAAAGCAAATTGATCCGGACCAGTGACCATGACCGTCGACTATGCGCAGCTTGCTAAAGCCATTGCCGCTCTGACCGAGGGTGAAACAGATAAGGTCGCTCTGATGGCGACCGTCACCTGCGAGGTGCATCACAGCGATGATCGCTTTAACTGGACCGGGTTTTATCGGGTGACCGAGCCCGACCTGCTTAAGATTGGTCCCTACCAAGGTGGCCACGGTTGTCTTGTCATCCCCTTTAGCCGTGGCGTTTGTGGCGCAGCGGCCCGGACCCAAGAGGTGCAGCTTGTGGCTGACGTGGACGCATTTCCCGGCCATATCGCCTGTGCGTCCTCAACCCGGTCGGAACTGGTGCTGCCGGTCTTTGACGCGCAGGGTGAGGTGATCGCTGTGTTTGATATCGACAGCGATCTGCCCGATGCGTTTACTCAGGCAGATGCCGATGGGCTTGCCTCTATCCTCCGCGATGTGTTCGCACGCTGAGGTCGGTTAGCCCAGCAGCGGGGGCAGAAAGGTGAAGGCAGCATAGCAAGCAGCGGCCTGACCGATCAGGATTGCAAATAACCATCTCGAAAATCCCCGTTTGCGGGTCTTGTGGCGGAATATCCACCGCCCGACTATGGCTCCGGGGCTGCCACCCAGCGCAGCCAGCCATAGCAGACGACGTTCCGGCACCCGGCGCTTGCGCCGCCGCGCGCGAAGTTTGTCCCAGCCAAAAGCCAGCAGGGTCAGGGTATTGATCGCCCAAAGATACATCACTGCAATCCACATGCATGACCGATACCGAACGCGGCCGCGTGGCCCAAGTGAAAAAACGCTTGGTTTTTTCATCGATTCGCGCCATCGTGAAAAACAGGGATGAAATTTCACGACAAAACGGAGCGGTAATTGAACTCGCAGGCCCCCCAAAGCGCGACCCTTGGTGCTGATATCCGCGCCCTGCGCAAAGCGCGCGGGCTGACGCTGAGCGAGATTGCGGCAAAGCTGAACCGCTCGGTCGGGTGGCTGAGCCAGGTCGAGCGGGATAAGTCCGATCCGTCCATCTCGGACTTGCGGCAGATGGCCGATTGTCTGGGCGTGCCCATGTCGATGCTGTTTGCCCATTCTGCCGCCCCGGCAGATGAACAGGGTTATGTGGTTCGCGCGGGCTCACGCCGTCCAATGGGATCGGGTGAGGAAGGACTGATCGAGGAGTTGCTCTCACCCGATCTGACCGACGATTTCGAGATGGTGCACTCCACCTTCGAGCCCCGCTCGCAGATGCAGACCCCCGCCGACCGTCCGACGCAAGAGGTCGGCTATATGATCTCGGGGCGGCTGGACCTGACGATTGGCGGGCGGCAGTTCTCGGTCGGGCCGGGCGACAGTTTCCGTATCAAACACGAACCCTATCACTGGGCGAACCCCTATGATGAGCCCGCCGTGGCCATCTGGGTCATCGCCCCGCCGGTGTATTGAATGAGCTTCGAGGCCTGGACCATATTCGCTCTGTTCTGGGTGGTGTTCGTCACCACACCGGGGCCGAATGCGGTCAATTGCATCTCAAACGGAATGAGCCTGCCCTTTGCCAAGGCGATGTTGGGCGTGCTGGCGATCCTGACACAGGCCAGCGCCTTTCTGATCCTGTCCGCGCTGGGCGTAACGGCGCTGATCGCGGCCTCACCCACCGGGTTTTTCATTGCTAAGCTGATCGGCGCGGGGTTCCTGATCTGGATGGGCATCCGAGGCTGGATCAATGCCAGCAAACCCGCGCCTGCGTCCGAGCGACCCGCGCGCCACGTCTATCTGCACGCACTGGCGGTGGCGACGATCAACCCCAAAAGCGTGGCCGGGTATCTGGCGGCGTTTTCGCAATTCGTTCAACCCGACGTGCCGGTTTGGCAGCAGATGGGGGTGATCATGCCCACCGCGCTGGTCATCACAACGCTCAGCTACACGGGGTTCACCCTGCTGGGTGCGCTGATGGGCAAGGCTGCGCTGGGTGCTGTGTTCAACGTCTGGGTCCGCCGCGTGATGGCGACCTGTTTCATCATCTACGGCGTGTTGCTGGGTACCAGCGCAACGCCTACAGCAAGGGGGTAAAGACATGCACACCGGTTCCTGCCTCTGCGGCAAGGTCGCCTTCACCATTGACGGAGACCTCGCCGCACCCAACGCCTGCCATTGCGGCCAATGCCGCAGGCAATCGGGTCATCTGTGGGCCTCCTGCGAGACGCATGAAGACAACCTCAGCTTTACCTCCAGTGAGACGCTGGGTTGGTATCGCGCCTCGGACATCGCCAAGCGCGGCTTTTGCAGCGCCTGCGGCTCGTTCCTGTTTTGGCAGCACAATGATGAGGACACGATTGCGGTTTCGGTGGGGTCTCTGGACGAGCCCACCGGGCTGAAACTCGCCCAACATATCTTCGTCGCCGACAAGGGCGACTACTACGACATTCAGGACGATCTGCCCCAGCGGGCATACTAACAGGGAAGCAAAACCATGAGTGATTTTCCAACCAAGGCCCGTGTGGTCATCATCGGCGGCGGCGTCGTCGGCTGTTCATCGCTTTATCATCTGGCCAAGAAGGGCTGGACCGACTGCGTTCTGCTGGAAAAGAACGAGTTGACGGCCGGGTCCACCTGGCACGCGGCGGGCAATGTGCCGACATTCTCGACCTCGTGGGCGATCATGAACATGCAACGCTATTCGACCGAGCTGTATTCGCGGCTGGCAGATGAGGTTGATTACCCGATGAACTACCACGTCTCGGGCTCGATCCGTCTGGCGCACAGCAAGGAACGGATGCAGGAGTTCGAACGCGCCCTGTCCATGGGTCGCTATCAAGGCATCCCGATGGAGATGTGGACCGCGGAAGAGGCCAAAGAGCGCTATCCCTTCCTTGAAACCCATGATCTTGAGGGCGTTCTGTACGATCCGACCGACGGCGACATCGATCCGGCGCAGCTGACTCAGGCGCTGGCTAAAGGCGCGCGGGATATGGGGCAAAAGATCATCCGTTTCTGCCCGGCGACCGGCGTGACTCAGCATGACGATGGCACCTGGACTGTGCATACCGATAAGGGCGATATTGCCTGCGACTACGTGGTCAACGCCGCTGGGTACTATGCGCAGCGCGTGGGCGAATGGTTCAAACCCTTTGGCGGGCGCACGGTGCCTGCGATGGTCATGAGCCACCAATACCTGCTGACCGATGAAATCCCCGAGGTGGAAGCGTGGTCAAAGGAAAACGGCGGCAAACTGCCGCTGCTGCGCGACGTGGATATCTCGTACTACCTGCGGCAGGAGAAAAACGGCTTCAATCTTGGCCCCTATGAGCCCAACTGCAAGGGCCATTGGATGACCGAAGACGACCCGATGCCGGAGGATTTCAGCTTTCAGCTGTGGAACGATGATCTGGACCGCATCGAAGACATCGTCACCGACGCGATGGAGCGGGTGCCGCTGATGGCAACCTCGGGCGTTGGACGTGTCATCAATGGCCCGATCCCTTACGCGCCCGACGGGCTTCCCCTTATCGGGCCGATGCCCGGTGTTCGAAACGCATTCGAGGCGCACACCTTCACCTTCGGCATCGCGCAGGGCGGTGGCGCTGGCAAGGTGCTTGCCGAATGGATCGTCGATGGCGCGACCGAATGGGATATGTGGGCCGTCGATCCGCGCCGCTACACCGACTACACCGATCAAGACTATTGCAACCAGAAGGGCATGGAGGTCTATGGCAACGAATACGCCATGCACTTCCCGCATCATGAATGGCCTGCGGCGCGCGACAAGAAGCTGTCTCCGGTTCATGACAAGATCAAGGAACTGGGCGGCGTTATGGGAGCCTATAACGGCTGGGAACGCGCCAATTGGTTCGCCAAGCCGGGCGACGATACCTCCCTGGATGCGACGCATACATGGGGTCGCTCTGGCCCGTGGGAGCAGCGGATCAAAGAAGAATGCGAGGCCGTGCGCGACCATTGCGGCGTGCTGGACTTGCCGGGTTTCTCGCGCTTCATGGTTAAGGGAGAAGGCGCGGCCGAGGCGCTGCGTGGGCTGGTGACGGGTGGTCTGCCCAAGGTGGGCCGGATCAATCTGGTCTATATCGCCGACGACCGGGGCCGCATCCTGACCGAGATGTCCTGCTTGCGTCTGGGCGAAGATGAGTTTGTCATGATCACCGCCGCAACGGCGCAATGGCATGACCGGGACATTCTGGTGAATGCGATGCCCTCGGGTGTCAGTGTCGAGGATGTTACCACCACACGCGACACGCTGATCGTCACCGGCCCAAAATCGCGTGAGATCCTGTCGGGTCTGACCGATGCCGACCTGTCGCTGGGCTGGCTGACCCATCAGGCCGCCACTGTGGCAGAGAAACCCGCCTATCTGATCCGCGTATCCTTTGCTGGCGAACTGGGTTGGGAAGTTCACGCTCTGAACGACGACATGCCTGCGATCTATGACGCGATCCTTGAGGCTGGTGCCACGCCGTTTGGCATGTATGCGCTGAACTCGCTGCGGATCGAAAAAGGCTACCGCGCGTGGAAGGGCGACCTGTCGACCGATTACTCTCTGCTGGAAGGCGGGCTGGGGCGGTTCGTCAAGCTGGACAAGCCGCAGGACTTCCCGGGCAAGGCCGCGATCCTGAACGAAAAGCAGCAGGGGGTGAAGAAGTCTTTTGTCACCCTGACGGTCGAGGCCGGTGACTGCGACGCGCCCTATATGTCCTGCATCTGGCAAGGCGATCAGATCGTAGGTGAAACCACATCGGGCGCATGGGGCTATCGCGTCGGCAAATCCATCGCGCTGGGCATGATCAAGTCGGAACTGGCAAATCCGGGCACCGCGTTGGAGGTCGAGATCTACGGCCAGAAATATCCCGCCGTGGTGCAAGAAGACCAACCTCTCTGGGATCCGGCCAACGACCGGCTGCGGGCCTGATCCATGGCTGTTCCGCGCGTCATGCAGGGCGTCTATCTGACCCGTCATGGCGGGCCAGAGGCGCTGGAGTGGCGTGCGGATATTCCCGTGCCGCAACCCGGACCCGGTCAGGTGCTGGTTCGGGTTGCGGCTGCGGGTGTGAACAACACGGATATCAATACACGCGTCGGTTGGTATTCGTCAGATGTGACTGGCGCGACCGATGCGGTCGATCAAAAGGTCGACGCAGGTGGCTGGGGCGGTGCGTTACACTTCCCGCGCATTCAGGGCGGCGATCTGTGCGGCATCGTTGAACTTGCCGGACCCGAGACTGCGTTCCAACTCGGTCAGCGCGTCACCTGCCCGATCAACCTACCGCGCCCACGCCCCGGCGACCCGACCGGGTTCATCGCTTTGGGGTCTGAGATCGACGGGGCCTTCGCGCAATATTGTCTGGTCGAGGCGTCGGACCTGTATGACGTCTCGGCCTCACCGCTATCTGATGCCGAGATCGCTGCCATCCCCTGCGCTTTTGGCACGGCGGAAAACCTGCTGACCCGCGCAGGCGTGACTGCAGGCCACAAGGTTTTAATCACCGGAGCTTCGGGCGGGGTCGGTCTGGCTGCTGTGCAACTTGCCCGGCTACGCGGAGCGACCGTGTGGGGTGTCACCAGCCGAGCCAAAGCCGATGTGGTCAAAGATCAAGGGGCAACGGATACGTTTGACCGTAACGCGCCCTTGCCGAAAGACATGTTCGATGTGGTGATCGACATCGTCGGCGGTCCCGCGTGGCCCAACCTGATCCTGTCGCTGAAACCCGGCGGGCAGTATGCGGTATCTGGTGCCATCGCCGGCCCCATCGTTCAGGCCGATCTGCGCGATATCTATTTGCGCGACATCACCATCCACGGCTGCACCCATCAGGCCTTCGAGGTTTTCGGACGATTGGTCGAACTTATGAACGCAGGCCGGATCAAACCTTTGATCTCAAAAACCTATCCGCTAAGAGATATCGCCGAAGCGCAAGAGGACTTTCAGTCCAAAGCATTTGCGGGAAAACTGGTTCTCATTCCCTGAGGAAAGGTAAGGCTATGGCGGATATCACCCTGTTGGACGGCTCGATCGGGCAGGAACTGGTCAAGCGCGGTGGCGAAAAGCCCACGCCTTTGTGGTCAACGCGCGTGATGATCGACCAACCCGACCTGGTGGGTCAGGTCCACGCGGATTACTTCCAACGGGGCGCGACGGTTGCCACCACCAATACCTATGCCGTGCACCGCTCGCGCTTGGTGCGCGAAGGGATCGAGGATCAACTGCCCGCCCTGATCGACTCGGCGCTGACACAGGCAGAACGCGCGCGGCCGCCCTCGAGCGGGCGGATCGCAGGGGCACTGGGGCCGCTTCTGGCCTCATACCGGCCCGACCTGAAGCCCGATGTGGAAGATGCGGCCTTGAAATATGCCGAGCTGGTCGGTCTGATGAACGACCGGGTGGACCTATTCCTGCTGGAAACCGTCTCGTCCCTGCAAGAGGCCGAAGGCGCGTTGCGCGGGACGGAAAGCGCAACCAAACCCGTCTGGCTGGCGCTGTCAGTGATGGACAATGACGGCACCCGCCTGCGCTCGGGCGAGCATCTGGCGCAAGTCGCGCCTCTGGTCGATCGCTTCGCGCCGCAAGCGGTGTTGATCAACTGCACCCGCCCGGAATCGGTGATGCCCGCACTGATGATCCTTGAAACGATGGGCCGCCCTTACGGGGCCTATGCCAATGGCTTCACCGGCATCACACAAGGGTTTTTGGAAGACGCCCCCACCGTCGATGCGCTGCAAGAACGTCATGATCTGACCCCCGAAGCCTATGCCGATTTCGCCATGTCCTGGGTCGAACACGGTGCCACCATCGTCGGTGGCTGCTGCGAGGTCGGCCCCGATCATATCGAGGCTCTGGCCCACGCGCTGCACGCCGCCCGACACCGGATCGTCTAGGGCGATGGCGGGTCAGCAGCAGCATTTCGATATCCTCGTCGCCCCCGGCTATGTGTTGCTGGAACTGGCGTCGCTGGTCGAGGTGCTGCGGCTGGCCAATCGCGTCTGTCCGCACCCGCCCTTTACCTATGCGTATAAATCCCTGAAGGGTGGAGCGATCCATTCCAGCAGCGATGCGATGATCCAGACCGAGGCTGTCAGCACCCAGCCCAAGGCGGATTACCTGTTTGTCATCGGCAATACCGACCCTGACCATCCCGACCTTTCGCTGGGTCGCGTGGTTTCGGATTACACATATCGTGGCGCACAGGTATTCTTGCTGGCTGAAGCCGCCAGCCGTTACATCGACGAACACGGTACCGAGGATATGGCGACCCATTGGGAAAACGCCTCATTCCTGCGCGAACGCGGTGCCCGGTTCGAGGCCAAGCTCTCCATCGCGACGCAACAAGGCGCCGTCGTCACCTGCGCGGGGATGGAGGCGACGACGGATGTGGCGTTGTCGGTGATTGGCCGTCACATCTCGGGACCCGCCAAGATGACCGTGGCTGATATCATGCTGCACGAAAACATCCGCGATTTCTCCTCGATGCAGCCGTTTTCCGGCACACGTCTGACCGCCACCGGGGATGCCAAGCTGGACCAGTGCATCAAGCTGATGCAGGCCAATATCGAGGACCCTCTGCCGATCCATCAGATCGTCGAGGAACTGCATCTGTCCAACCGCTCGCTCGAGCGCAAGTTCAAGACTTTCTTCGGCACCACCCCCAACGGGTTCTACCGCGAGATGCGGCTGGCCAAGGCCAACAACCTGCTTCTCAACACCACCATGAGCGTACGCGAGATCGGCCTGGCCTGCGGGTTCCCGAACGGGTTTTCGTCTGTTTACAAAAGCTTTTTCGGCGTCACGCCCTTTGTTCTGCGTCGTGAAAAGCGCGCGGCACATCGGTGAAAATTACCGATTTTATGACGCTTTTGGCGCATTTATTGTCGATCTTCCGTGGCATTTTGGCCCAAACCTGACAGTGCGGAGATTTCAGGATGGTTGATCTTCCCAACAAGGCCCGAGTGGTCATCATCGGTGGCGGCGTCATTGGATGCTCGGTCGCGTATCACCTGACCAAGAAGGGCTGGAGCGATGTCGTTCTGCTGGAGCGTAAGCAGCTGACCAGCGGGACCACATGGCACGCCGCCGGTCTGATCGCGCAGCTGCGGGCGACGGCGAACATGACCAAGCTGGCGAAGTATTCGCAGGAACTGTACGGCTCGCTCGAAGAAGAGACCGGCGTGGCCACCGGGTTCAAACGCTGCGGTTCGATCACCGTGGCGCTGACCGAGGAGCGTAAGGAAGAGATCTACCGTCAGGCCGCCATGGCCCGCGCCTTTGGGGTCGAGGTCGAAGAAATCTCGAACGAGCGCGTCAAAGAGATGTACCCGCATCTGAATGTCGAAGACGTCAAGGGCGCGGTCTATCTGCCGCTGGACGGGCAGGGCGACCCGGCCAATATTGCACTGGCGCTGGCCAAGGGCGCGCGGCAACGCGGCGGGATCGTCAGGGAACGGGTGAAAGTCACCGATATCGTCAAACAGGGGCGCACGGTCACGGGCGTCGACTGGGTTGCCGATGACGGCAGCGCCTCGGGTCATATCGAATGCGATATGGTGGTGAACTGCGCCGGTATGTGGGGGCATGAGGTCGGTCGAATGGCGGGCGTGAACGTCCCGCTGCACGCGTGTGAGCATTTCTATATCGTTACCGAAGGCATTGACGGCCTGACCCAGCTGCCGGTTCTGCGCGTGCCGGATGAATGCGCCTATTACAAGGAAGACGCGGGCAAAATCTTGCTGGGCGCGTTTGAACCCAACGCGAAGCCATGGGCCATGGAGGGCATCCCCGACAGTTTCGAGTTCGACCAACTACCCGAGGATTTCGACCACTTCGAGCCGATCCTTGAGGCGGCGGTAAACCGGATGCCGATGCTGGCCGAGGCGGGGATTCATACCTTCTTCAACGGGCCGGAATCCTTCACGCCCGACGATGCCTATCATCTGGGCCTCGCGCCTGAGATGGACAATGTCTGGGTCGCGGCCGGGTTCAACTCGATCGGTATCCAATCTGCCGGAGGCGCGGGTATGGCGCTGGCCGAGTGGATGGACAGCGGCGAGAAACCGTTTGATCTGGGCGATGTGGATATCAGCCGGATGCAGCCGTTTCAGGGCAACAAGAAGTATCTGTTCGAACGGTCCAAGGAAACGTTGGGCCTGCTTTACGCCGACCACTACCCCTATCGCCAGAAGGCCACAGCGCGTGGCGTGCGGCGCACTCCGTTCCACCATCACCTGCTGGAACAGGGGGCCGTCATGGGTGAATTGGCCGGGTGGGAGCGCGCCAACTGGTTCGCCAACGCAGGTCAGGAACGCGAGTACCACTATAGCTGGAAGCGCCAGAACTGGTTCGAAGACTCCGCCGCTGAACACCGTGCGGTGCGCGAGAATGTGGGCATGTATGACATGTCCTCCTTCGGCAAAATCCGCGTCGAAGGGCCGGATGCCGAGGCGTTCATGAACTACATTGGAGGTGGCGATTACTCAGTGCCCAATGGCAAGATCGTCTACACCCAGTTCCTGAACCGCACCGGAGGGATCGAGGCGGACGTGACCGTAACCCGCCTGACCGAGACCGCCTATCTGGTGGTCACCCCCGCCGCCACCCGTCTGGCCGATCAAACATGGATGCATCGCCACGCGGGTGGGTTCAACGTTGTCATCACCGATGTCACCGCAGGTGAGGGCGTTCTGGCCGTCATGGGCCCCAACGCGCGCGCGCTGCTGCAAAAGGTCTCGCCCGCCGATTTCTCGAACGCGGCCAACCCGTTTGGCACCGCGCAAGAGATCGAGATGGGCATGGGCCTCGCCCGGGCGCACCGCGTCACCTATGTGGGCGAGCTGGGGTGGGAGATCTACGTCTCCTCCGACATGGCGGGCCACGTGTTCGAAACCCTGTACGAGGCCGGGCAAGATATGGGTCTGAAACTCTGCGGGATGCATATGATGGACTCTTGCCGGATCGAGAAGGGATTCCGCCATTTCGGCCACGACATCACCTGTGAGGATCATGTAGTTGATGCGGGGTTGGGTTTTGCCGTGAAAACCGACAAGGGCAGTGATTTCATCGGTCGTGAGGCGGTTATTGCCCGTAAAGAACGCGGACCGCAAAGCCGGTTGGTCCAGTTCAAACTGACTGACCCCGAACCACTGCTGTTCCACAATGAACCCATTCTTCGGGATGGCGAATATGTGGGTTATCTGAGTTCGGGTAACTATGGTCATACGCTGGGCGGAGCCATCGGTCTGGGCTATGTGCCCTGCGCGGGCGAGAAGGCCGCCGATGTGCTTGCCTCAAGCTATGAGATTGACGTCTGCGGTGTGAAGGTCAAGGCAGAAGCCTCACTGAAACCGATGTACGATCCCAAATCGGAACGCGTAAAAGTCTGAAACGCGGGAAAAGGGGTCGCTGCCCCCGCCGCGGCAAGGCGCGACTCCCCCGAGGTATTTGAGGCCAGATGAAGTGCAGGATCCGTGCTTCATCTGGCCAAAAATATCTCGGAGCGCGAGGCAGAGCCTTCGCATGTTGGATTGGTTCCAAACATTTGACGTATCAGAATTCCTGATGGCCGGCTTCACAGTTTTCGTGGTTTTCATAGGGCAGAGGTTTGCCGTAGAGAGTCCGATATCAATCGGAGACCCGCCGTGGCAAACACACCCATCCCCCCGAATGCTGAAGACACGCCCAAGGGGTTGGTACTGGCCATCACAGCCTATGTTTTGTGGGGGTTCTTGCCGCTCTATATGAAAGCTATGGCGCATGTGGGGCCGATCGAGATTGTCTCGCACCGTATTATCTGGTCAGTGCCGGTGGCGGGGTTGCTGCTGGTGGCCTTGGGGCGGACGCAGGATTTGAAGGCTGCGCTGGTGAACCCGAAGATGCTGGGCATGGCGTGTTTGACGGCTGCGCTGATCTCGGTGAATTGGGCCATTTATGTGTGGGCGATTGCCAATGACCGGGCGTTGGATGCGGCGCTGGGGTACTACATCAACCCGCTGTTCAGCATCGCCTTGGGCGCGGTGTTGTTGCGAGAGCCTTTGACCAAGACACAATTGGCGGCGGTGGCGATTGCGGCGCTGGGGGTGCTGGTGCTGGTCGTCGAAGCAGGCAGCTTGCCGTGGCCTGCGTTGGGTCTGATGGTCAGCTGGGGGTTTTATGCGTTTTTCAAACGGTCTTTGCCCATCGGGCCCAATCAGGGTTTTTTGCTTGAGGTGCTGATCCTGCTGATTCCAGCCCTGATGTATGTCACCTTGCTTGGCGTGAAGGGCACAGGGCATTTTGGCATGGGGCTTACGGACACCCTGCTGCTGGCCTGTGCTGGGATCGTGACGGCTGTGCCATTGTTGGTCTATGCAAACGGGGCCAAACTGGTGCGGTTGTCGACGATGGGCATCCTGCAATACATCGCGCCCACCATGATCTTCATCACCGCCATAGGTGTGTTCGGCGAGCAGATTGACCGGGGCCGCATGATCGCTTTCCCGCTGATCTGGACGGCTTTGGTCGTGTATTCGATCCCGATGATCCGGCAGATACGGGCTCAGGCCTGACGCAATAGGCGCGCGGCCTCTGCCGCCCATATGGCATAGGTTTTCGGGCTTGGATGATACCCGTCAGGTGCCGCAAGTGCCGGGTCGTCCGGCAGATCGAGAGTGAGATGTCGTGCCTGAGCGCAACTTTCCACGACATCCCGCAACCCAAGATCCAACCGGGCGGCTTGTTGGCCCAGTACCCAGGCCAGTGGTTGGGGCAACGCGGGGAAGCGGTTCATGTGTGGTACGGCGGTTACCACTACACGCCGGGCGCCCAGCTTACCCGTCAGCAACGCAAGCAGCCGCGACTGCCGTTCCATGAAAACCCTTTGGGAAACAGCCCGCGTGACGTCGTTGACGCCCAGAGCGGTCACCGCCATGTCGAATTGCCCGTTCAAAGCCTGCAGGCGTTCGATCGTGTCCAGCGTCGTGTGCCCGGTTGTCGCCTCTAACCGCCACTCTACAGCGTAGTGGCGAGACAGCTCTCGGACCAGACACCCCGATAACGCTTGTGATTGAGTGCCTGCGCCGACACCAGCAGCTGAACTGTCCCCGGCAATCAGAAGACGCAACCGGGGACCGCGCCCTTCTCGCCCTTCACGTGGACCTGAGGGTTCGGGCAGAAACCGCGCGTTCCGGCGTACGGAAAGCCCCTGTGCCGCCAGCACGGGCAACAGGGGAACCCGTAAAAGTTGATCAGCGGCGAGAGGCATATCAGCTTAGAGCGTCTTTGAACTTGAGGAACCGCGCGTCGGTCATAACGCGCGACATCATCGCTTCGCGCAGGGCGCCAACGCTTTTGTAGGGGCGCATGACGACCTCGAAATCCTGGATCAGCCCGTCATCGTTTAGCGTGATCAGGTCAACGCCAACCGCATCCAAATCACCGATCTTGCACTGAAACTCCAGCGCCCAATCTTTGCCGTCCCCCATGATCCGGCGATAATGGAAATCAGAAAACACCTGCCCCACATGCCCTAGCACGGCCGCCACGGGTTCGCGCCCGGTCCATGTGCTGAAATAGGTGGGGGGCGAAAAACGCACGTCCTCGGCCAGCAACTCAAGGATCAGGGTTTCATCGCCCTTTGCGACGACCTCTTGCATACGCTCGATTGTTGGGTGCATTTGTTCTCCTCCGCTTTGGAACAGACTTGCCGAACCGCTCCGGGCAGGCAAGGACGACGTTGCGGGAGGGGGCGCGGTAAGATAGGCAGACGCGCATGAACGACGCCTATAATCCCCCTCTGACCCCACTGGATGTGCTGCACGAAGATGCGCAATTGATTGTGGTCAATAAACCCTCGGGTCTGTTGTCAGTGCCAGGACGCGGAGAGCATCTGGCCGACTGCTTGCTGACCCGTGTGCAAGCGGTGTTCCCTCAGGCGCTGCTGGTGCATCGGCTGGATCGGGATACATCGGGCGTGATGGTGTTTGCGCAGACGTCGCATGCGCAGCGTCATCTGAGTATGCAGTTCGAAAAGCGCCAGACCCGCAAGACTTATATCGCCCGCGTTTGGGGGAAGGTTGAGGACAAGACCGGCACTGTCGATCTGCCATTGATTGTCGACTGGCCCAACCGCCCCCGTCAGATGGTGTGCCACGAGACCGGAAAACCCGCCGTAACCGACTGGCGTGTGGTGAAACATGAGGGTGAGACGACACGTATCCGTCTGTTTCCGAAAACCGGTCGCTCGCATCAGTTGCGCGTGCACATGCAATCGCTGGGTCATGCCATTCTGGGCGATCCCTTTTACGCGGAAGGGCCAGCGCGGGACTATCCGCGACTGATGCTGCATTCCGAAGAGCTAAGGTTGAAAAGCCCCAATGGCGGCGCGTCGATGAAGTTCCGCGCCGTGGCGGATTTCTAAGCCGTCCCGGTCCAGAGCAGTTTCAAATTTCCAAGCGAAAACCGCCTAATTCGTCGCCGCGGGGCGCAGGGTTGTCGAGTGGACATGAGTTCGCGTTCGATTTCAAACGCCCGCAGGTTGTGGTCCTGCGACCAACGCCCAAGTTGCAGTGTCATCATGACGTGATTGTCGCGGCTTGGCATGGCGGATCTCCTGTGTTGGTGATCCAATCTGGCGCATCACTACTGACACCACCTTGTCAGGGGGGTGTGCTAAGGTGTCAGCAGAAAAACTCCGGAGACCGCCATGCGTCGCTCGACCCGTTTGTTTGAAATCATCCAGATCCTGCGCGCCACCGACGCGCCGGTCACAGCCGAGGCGCTGGCCGAAAAGCTCGAAGTTTCGGTGCGTACGGTGTATCGCGACATCGCGGCACTTCAGGCGCATCGCACTCCGATTGAGGGCGAAGCAGGGGTCGGCTACATGATGCGGCGCGGGTATGACCTGCCGCCCCTGAATTTCGACGCCGAAGAAGTTGAGGCGCTGTGGGTTGGCCTGTCAATGTTGGCCCGCACCGGGGACAGTACGTTGCAACAGGCTGCCGACCGGGTGTGCCGCAAGATCGAGGCACTGCGCGCGCCTGCGGACTGGTTGCAGGTGGCGCCGTGGGGCGCACCGATCGACGATCCCGACAAGGGCTGTATCCCCGTTGTGAACTACCGAGAGGCCATCCGCGCCGAGCGCAAGATTCGCATCACCTACATCAATGCCCAAGAGGAAAAAACCGAACGTGTCGTGCGGCCTGTCGCTCTGATTTATCACATAGAATGCACCATGCTGGTCGCCTGGTGCGAGCTTCGTAGCGGGTTTCGCCACTTCCGCGCGGATCGAATCTGGGCCTGCGAACTGATAGATGACCATTTTTGCGGTCAGGGAGAGCCGTTGCGCGCCATCTGGCAGGAACAAAACCAATGGGAGACTGGACCAAAAGCCCATTAGACGGCGAGTAACTGCCCATATCACCGCATTGTTGCTTGAGCCCGCCTGCACTAGGCACGATATACTGCCTCAAACAACATGGACCTAAAAAACAGGTCCAGAGCAGAAGGTGAATTCATGACGATTTCCAAGTTTTTTGTAACCGCCGGGCTGTGCTCGGCCATGTTTCTGGGTGCTTGTACGGACCCCGGTACCCTGAACCTTCCGGCCGATCCGAACCAGAACGCCAAGCAAGGTGCAATTCTGGGCAGTATTGTTGGCGCGGGCGTTGGGGCGATTGCCAACGACTCGGACCCGCTTCTGGGTGCCGTGGCCGGTGCCGCAATCGGCGCAGCAGGTGGTGGAATCATTGGCAATCAGCTGGACCAGCAAGCGGCAGAGCTGCGGCAGCAACTGGCCAATGACGGCATTACTATTGTGAACGCAGGCAACCGCCTGATCGTGACCGTGCCCAACGACATTACTTTCAACACCGACAGCGCGACCGTGCGTCCGGCGTTACGGGCCGATCTGGTGAAGGTGGGTCAGAACTTGACGCGCTATCCCAATTCGAACGTGCAGGTTATCGGCCACACCGACAGCGATGGCGAGGCCTCGTATAATCAGGGCCTGTCCGAACGTCGCGCGCGTTCGGTCGCGGATATTCTGCAAGCGAATGGCGTGAATGGCGCGCGGATCTCGACCATTGGTCTGGGCGAAAGTCGTCCTGCTGCATCGAACCTGACAGCTGCGGGCAAGGCGCAGAACCGTCGGGTCGATATCGAGATCATCCCCAACTGATCACATTGACCGAGCAGGGCGCCTTTTGGCGCCCTTTTGCGCACATTGACTGCGCGTCAGGTGGGCTTTGGTCCACGGCAAAGCCGCGCTAGGTATTGGGGAACACGCAACGGAGTTTCCCAATGGCCGAACCGATCCTTCTGAGCCTTTCCGGCTCACTTCGCAAAAGCGCGACCAACCGTAAACTGCTGCGCGAGGCCGCCCGGCTGTTCGAACCCGCCACCCATATCGAGGCAGACCTGAATCTGCCGCTTTACGACGGCGATCTGGAAGAAGGCGAGGGTATTCCCGCCGCCGTTCAGGTGCTGGCGGATCAGATCGCGCAGGCCGATGCGGTGATCATCTCGACCCCGGAATACAACAAGGGGCCGTCTGGCGTACTGAAAAACGCTCTGGATTGGGTCAGCCGAACCAAGGGTCGTCCCTGGGCTGACAAGCCTGTCGCTGTTATGTCTGCGGCTGCCGGACGGGCCGGTGGGGAGCGCGCGCAAATGGTTTTGCGCGGCTATATGGTTCCGTTCCAGCCGCGCATCCTGCAGGGCCCGGAAATCCATTTGGCTGACAGTTCGAACGAATTCGACGAACATGGCAAGCTGGTCAGCGAGCGCTATGAAAGTGCCCTGCGGACCCTGATGCAGAAATTGCGGGCGGAAGCGGGTCTTTGAAAGCCCTGATGGCTTGTTCTGCACAGGCGCGCTGCTTAGGTTTTTCTTATGACCGAGGATATCCTGACTGACACCCTGGACCCGGCGCGTGCCGCCGCATTGCAGGCAACGCTGGGTCAAAAGCCAAGTGTAGCAGCCGGGTCCGAGTTGCCACCATTTTTTCATCACCTGTATTTCTGGTCTCCACAGACCCCAGATCAGCTGGGGCGCGACGGGCACCCAAAAGTCGGCGGGCTGATCCCCGACATGGGCCTGCCGCGCCGCATGTGGGCCGGGGGACGGTTGGAGTTTCATACGCCGCTAACAGCAGGAGCGCAGGCCGAGAAGCGGACGGTTTGCGAAAGCTCCGAGGTTAAGGCTGGACGCAGCGGCCCGCTTGGGTTTGTCACTCTGCGTCACGAATTCCACCAGAACGGAGCGCTTTGCCTGACGGAATGGCAGGATTTGGTTTACCGCGAAGACCCCTCGGCGAATGTTGTCCGGCCTGTCGCACCTCAAGCACGCTTGGATGAAACGCATCGGCGGGAGGTCGATTTCGATTCGACAGTGCTGTTTCGCTATTCGGCGCTTACGTTCAACGGGCACCGAATACACTATGATCTGGATTATGCCCGCGAAGTCGAAGGCTATGACGGGCTGGTTGTTCACGGCCCCCTCCTAGCGCAACTGTTGATGTTGTTCGCGCAGGATCAGATTGGCCCGTTGGCGCAGTTTTCTTTCCGGGCCTCTTCGCCTTTGATACATTTTGAGCAGGCGATTTTGTGTCGGAACGGCGCGGATATGTGGGTGCGTGGCCCGGACGGACGCCAATGTATGAGCGCGCAGGCCGTGCCCCGTTCAGAGTGAGGCTTCGGGCCTGAAATCATCGGGGATGGTATCGCGTTCTTCCAACACCAGATCAGCCATCACCTCAGCCACTTTCGGTGCCATGCCAAAGCCGATCTTGAACCCTCCATTGGCAATGAACTGCCCCTGATGCAAAGGATGTGCCCCCAGCATCGGTGCACGACTTTTGCTGCGAGGGCGGACGCCGGCCCATCGTTCGATCACTTCGGCCCCATGCAGCACCGGCACCGCCCGCATGGCGCGTTCCAACACATCTTCCAGCGCAGCGTCCGTACTGGTTGGATCGTCATACTCTCGTTCCGAAGTTGAACCGATCGCCAGCGTTCCGTCCGCATGAGGAACGAAATGAATGGCGTCTGCAAAAAGTTGTGGAACGTTACCCGCATCAAATCGCAGCAGGGCGGCCTGTCCTTTGACGCCGTTGCCGACTGTCTTTCCGAAAGCGCCGCTCAGTGCTTGCAGCCCGGCCAACCCGGTGGCGTGGATAACCTGACCTTTGTCAGGCGCTTCCGCCTGAACGTGCACGTCCATCACCTCTAACGCGGCGACCAGCGCGGCACAGGCCCGTCTGGGGTGCATCCGCGCGCTGAGCGTGTCGTGAATGACGAAATCGGTGGGGCTGGGCGGGCACCAAGCACCGATCTCTGAGGTTTTGACCACGCGCCATTCGGCATGGCCTTGCCACAAGTCTTGTGCCGTCCCGGCTCTCGCGTAGGCAAGGTCCAAGCTGCGTTGATCGGCAATGGGTTGCAGGCGACCTGACCGGGCATAGCCGGGCGAAACGCCTCCTGTCGCCTCGACCTGTTTCCAGAACGGTTCGGCCATTATCAGGCTGTCGAATTGAAAGGCTTTCTTAGCGTTCCAGTTCTCGGGCACATGCGGGGCCAGCGCACCCACTAGCCCGCCGCTAGAGCCTGCGCCGGGGCCGAACGGGTCGACCACCTGCACCTTGGCGCCGCGCCGGGCGCAGGTCCAAGCGATGGACAGGCCAAAGATACCTGCACCTCGCACCGTCACATCGACCATTGCCAAACCTCATTTCCTTGTTCAGTGTCGCGCCGCTTAGCTACAGGATTCCCCGATGGCAGACCAGCGTGCCGAACTGACATGGCGGGACGGGCAGATCCCCGTCTCGGACCGTTTCGATGACCCCTATTTCTCGCTCCAGAATGGGCTGGAGGAAACGTGGCATGTTTTTCTGGCGGGCAATGATCTGCCTGCACGGTTTGCGCCGGGATTTCGCATTGCCGAGCTAGGTTTCGGCACCGGTCTGAACATGCTGACGGTCTGGTCTGCTTGGGAAAAATCGGGCCAGACGACTCCGCTGACCTTCACCAGTTTCGAGGCCTACCCAATGGTCCGCGATGACATGTCCCGTGCCTTGGCCGCCTTTCCCGAATTGGCCCCGTGGGCCGAACGGTTTCTGGCTAAATGGCGGGGAGGCATTTGCGATTTGGGTACTCTGCACCTTGAGGTCATCGAAGGCGATGCCCGGCAAGCCCTGCCTGCGTGGCAGGGCCTTGCGGATGCGTGGTTTCTGGACGGGTTTTCCCCCGCCAAGAACCCCGAACTTTGGGGTGCTGACCTGATGCAACAGGTATTTGACCATACCGCCCAAGACGGAACGGCAACTACCTATACTGCCGCAGGGTTTGTGCGTCGCGGGCTGGAGGATGCGGGCTTTGCTGTCACCCGCGCGCCGGGTTTCGGCCGCAAACGCCATATGACCCACGCTGTCAAATCATGAGCCAGCAAAACAACACCCGCGCGGGCATCGCGCTGATGATTTCGGCCACAGTGGTGTTTGCCTTGCAGGACGGAATCTCGCGCCATTTGGCAGGGACATATAACACCTACATGGTCGTCATGATCCGCTATTGGTTCTTCGCGGCGTTTGTCATCGCACTGGCCCTGCGCACACCCGGAGGGATCGCGGCCACTGCAAGAACCAGTCAGTTGGGGCTGCAAATCCTGCGCGGTGTTCTGTTGGCCGGAGAGGTCTGCGTCGCGGTTTATGCCTTTACCATCCTTGGGCTGATCGAAAGCCAGGCGGTTTTCATCTGTTATCCCCTGCTGATTGCGGCACTCAGCGGGCCGGTACTGGGCGAAAAGGTTGGATGGCGGCGCTGGTCAGCAATTGGAGTGGGGTGCGTCGGGGTTCTGATCATCCTGCAGCCGGGCATGGGCGTGTTCAATCCATGGGCCGTGATCCCACTGATCTCGGCCCTTATGTTCGCCGTCTATGGTTTGCTGACGCGATACGCAGCACGACGCGACAGCACCGCGACCAGCTTTTTCTGGACCGGTATTGCCGGGGCCGTTGCCATGACTGTGATTGGCCTGTGGTTTTGGGAGCCAATGGTTGGCGGCGACTGGCTTTGGATGGGTCTTTTGTGTCTCAGCGGTGTTCTGGGTCACTGGCTTCTGATCAAGTGCTATGAGATGGCCGAGGCCAGTGCCGTGCAGCCCTTTGCCTATTTCCACCTGATGTGGAGCGCAATCCTTGGCATCTCGGTCTTCGGAGAATCGCTGCGGCCCGCAGTTGTAGTCGGGGCCGCGCTGGTGATTGCGGCGGGGCTGTTCACCCTATGGCGCGAACGCCGCCAGAGTTGACCCGGTGAGTTCTTGCGAGAACGGGACCGGCAAGGCGGGCCGCCCAAGCCGTGCGCGGTAAACCGGCAGGCTTTCGGCGACGCGCATCACATAGTTCCGGGTCTCGCTGAACGGGATAGTCTCAATCCAGTCCACCATGTCGATCTCACCTGCACGCGGGTCGCCATACCGATCCATCCACGAGATCGGCCTGCGTGGTCCAGCGTTATAGCCTGCGGCCATCATCACCACGTTGCCGTTGAAATCCTCGGCCAGACTGGACAGGTAGTTCGCACCCAGCTTGGCATTGTACTGCCAGTCCGATGTCAGGCTCGAGGTCTTGTGCCCGCTGAGAATCCCCATGTTCTTGGCAACCAACTGAGCGGTTGCGGGCATCACCTGCATCAATCCACGTGCGCCTGCACCGCTGATGACGACCGGATCAAACTCGCTTTCTCGGCGGGCGATGGCCAGCGTCATTTCCTTCGCCATTGGCAGGCCAAGATCGGCAACCGGATGCACCGGATAGTACGCAGCGGGCAGCACGACACCGGTTTTGGCTGCCCGTTTTGCAATCATAACTGCCAGATGTGGCTGTTTCAGCTCGATCGCCAGATCACCCAATTGGTTGGCCTGCGTGTCGTCCAGATCTTCGACCAAGTGGGTCAGGAAGCGTTCTGATAGGTTGTCCTCGCCCGCACGCAGCAGCAGTAGACCGGCTTCCAGCACGCTGGAATCGGCAAATCCTGCCTGTTTCCAATGCGGGGCTCGGCGTGGGCTGGCCAATTCACTGTCAAAGGGTCGACCGATCCGTTCCGCCGCTAGCAAGCCATAGAATGAGGTCTGGTAGTCAGCCCCCATCGCATAAGCTTCATACGCCTTGTCCGCATCCCCCTGGGCCGCGTAGGCCCGCCCCAGCCAATAGCCGCCGCGCCCCTTCGAAATAGGGGACGCAACTGCATCCGAGAAGTTCTGGAAATGGCGTACCGCCGTGCCAGGATCGTTCAGTTTACGCAGCGCCAGAAATCCGGCCAGCCATTCCAGATCGGCATAGCCATAGCCCATCTCAGGCGTCATATGGTGGTTCGCTGCAATCTTGTAGGCTTTCGAGGCGCTACCATTGCGCATCTCAAGCCGCGCCAGACGGCGACGGCCTTCGGCCCATTTGTCGGGTTCCCCCAACGCATCCGGCCCGGTGGAACGCGCCAGCATCAGGTCAATTGCACTGTCGTCCAGCTCTTTCTTGTCGCGCCAGACAAAGCGGTCAAAGGCCAGCCCTGGCGCATCCACCAGTGATTTCGGAACCGCAGCGACCTTGCCATCGACACCCGGTTGCCGCTTTTGCAATGCAATTCGCGCCTCGGCCAGTTTACGCTGATCGGTACTGACCAAAGGCAACATCTGGCCAGCGCTAACTAGATGGCCGTCCCACAGCATCCGGTCCAGCCGCGCCGCGTGATGAGGTTTCAGTAACGATCCAAAGTTCTCAAGATAGTTCTTTTGCAGTCCGGACCCCATCGGCATGGTCCGCCAGGCGACCACGATATCAGCCTCGGCATCCCCCGACCGCCCCTTGGCCTTCAGCGCCACAGCATAATTCAACGCACCCTCGGCAGTCTGAGGTGGAACGTCTGTATAGAATTTCACGACGCGATCCGGATCAGCTCCGGTAAAGGCTGGCTCGCTCTTGCGTCGCAGCCATGCGAGGCCGGGCCAATCGGGGCGTCGGTCCAGAAAAACCAACACATCGCCTGAAGTCCCGAAGCCTTCGCGCAACCAGTGCCATACTATAATGTCGCGCGATACCGACCCTCGGGCACCAGATTCGCGCAGGGCGGCGTTCCAATCGCCTTTGCGCATCTCGTAAAGACCCGCGCGCAGGTCGCCCACTGCGTCGGCCCTTGCTTGCCCGAATGAAACCAGAATCACAGCCGTCAAAAGCGCCAGAACGCGTGTCATGCCTTGCATTTCCCAACCAACCAAGGATAGAGCCATTCAGGATAAAGCTTGCATCGTCGGGATCAACACACATAGCAAAGATTGTGATGACCCGCGAGGCAAAAAAACACTAACCGCACACCAAGGAGCGTGTCATGTTCAAAGGCTCAATGCCAGCCCTCGTCACTCCGTTCACTAACGGCGCGTTGGACTTGGATACGCTCAAACGCTTGGTCGAGTGGCACATTCAGGAAGGCTCGACCGGATTGGTCCCTGTGGGCACGACGGGTGAAAGCCCCACACTCAGCCACGAAGAACACGAAACCGTCGTGGCCGAGGTGGTCAAGGCAACCGCCGGTCGCGTGCCAGTGATTGCGGGGGCTGGATCGAATAATACTGTCGAAGCAATCCGCTTTGTGCAGTTCGCACAGACAGTTGGCGCGGATGCGGCACTTGTTGTGACACCCTACTACAACAAGCCGACGCAAAAAGGGCTTATCGAACACTTCCGCGCCCTGCACGAATGCGCGGATATCCCGATCATCATCTACAACATTCCCGGCCGCTCGGTCATCGACATGACACCCGAAACCATGGGTGAGTTGGCTAAGCTACCGCGCATCGTGGGTGTCAAAGATGCCACAGGCGATATCGCTCGGGTCAGCCAGCAACGCGCGTCCTGCGGCTCGGAATTCTGCCAGCTATCGGGCGAGGACGCCACTGCGCTGGGTTTCAACGCCCATGGCGGCGTCGGCTGTATCTCGGTCACTGCAAACGTGGCACCCAAGCTCTGCGCCGAATTCCAGCAGGCCACTCTGAACGGCGATTATGCCAAGGCACTTGCGTATCAGGACCGCCTGATGCCCCTGCACGAAGCCATCTTCATCGAGCCCGGCCTTGTGGGCGCCAAATACGCGCTTAGCAAACTGGGCCTGTGCAGCCCCGAAGTGCGCTCGCCGCTGACCGAACTGGAAGACAGTACCAAAGCCGCGATCGAAGCAGCCATGAAACACGCAGGCCTGTTGTAAAACCGCGCTTCCATCCGGATCCGTTCTTCATCTAGCTACAAATACCTCGGGGGGGGGGGAATTGGCCTTAAAGGCCAAGGAGGGGGCCGGCCCCCTCCATCAGCGTTTGCCGTAATACAGCCCCACGACGTGTTCCGCCTGCGCGAAGAACAGCCAACGTGACGTGGCAACACCTGCGATATGGGACAAGACCGCGACGGCGGCAAAGGCATGGCTGAACGGCAGCAGTAAGAACAACACCGGTGCCATGAATGCCAGCACAAAAGAAATGATACGAAGTTTCTCAGCATGTTTGCGGCCAACCACATGCACGAACTCGCGCAGCAGATAGTTCGTACCGGTGTGCGGCGGTTCAAACGCTCTGACGTCACCACGTGATCCTAAACCCGTGGCTGTACCGATATCGGTGCCGGAGCGGGCCAAGGCAGTATCTCCACGCCACCAATACAGCGCTTGAATTGTAGCGGCGACCACAAGAAGTATGATGGAAACTGTGGTTTGTCCGGCCAGCAACGCGCCACCCGCCAAGCTGAAGCTCAGAAACATCGCCGGTGTCAGCGCCATGTTCCAGCGCGGGATTGTCTTAAGTTGGGTGTAAATCATCGAGGTCGTGAAAACCGTGGCCAATGAGAAAGCCGCGCCCAATAGACCTAAGGTACTCCAGCGTTGACCAGCGAAAACGACCCCAAGCGCATAAAGCCCCATCACGATCAAAGCGATCACGGCACACCAGCCTTCACGGCTGAGCCAGCTTGACCGCCACTGTGTAAACGCCTTCCACGCGCGTTCGGGGTGGCCAAGGTGGAAAGTCGAGGCCATCAAACCGCCGACTGACAACGCATATGCGATCAAAAAGAAAACAAACGCCACCCAGCCCGAGACGTCAGGTACTCCCAGACCCAAAAAGAACAGAAGACCGAAGCCCAGGCCTGAGAGGGTGGTAAAGATGATGACAGAAGGGGCCGGATGCATCAGAGCTTCTCCAGTGCTTTATCGAGCCAGCCAAGGAACCCTTTCGGCTCTTCGGCTACAGGGGCCAGAAGGGGGGCGAGAATGTCGATCTGCTCCTCAATCTGATCCTTGGGGCGTGGAGGCAGGTATTTGTTAACAGGTTTGGTGCCCATCTCAGGCATCAGATCCATGCCTTCACGTTCGGCTACCAGTTTGCTGACATCGCTATTGGGGTCGCCAAGGTCTCCGAAATGGCGGGCACCGGCGGGGCAGGTACGCACGCAAGACGGCACGCGGTCCACCTCGGGGAGGTTCTCATTATAGATGCGGTCGACGCAGAGTGTGCATTTCTTCATCACGCCTTCGGCCGCATCCAGTTCCCGCGCGCCATAGGGGCAGGACCATGCGCACAACCCGCAACCGATGCAGTCGCTTTCATTGACCAGAACGATCCCGTCCTCGACCCGTTTATAGCTGGCCCCGGTGGGGCAGACGGTGACGCAGGGGGCGTCCTCGCAATGCAGGCAGGACTTGGGGAAGTGGATGAGTTGGGCATGACCGTCGGCGGGTTGCACCTCGTAGGAATGTACCCGGTTGAGGAATGTGCCCGACGGGTCGGCTCCATAGGCGTCCTGATCCGACAATGGTGCGCCGTAGTTTTCGGTGTTCCAGCCTTTGCATGAGATCACGCAGGCATGGCAACCGACGCAGGTGTCGAGGTCGATGACCAGGCCCATTTTGCGGTCCGTGGATTGGGGAAGCTGGGTCATGATTGCCGTGCCTCTGCGTTGGTGGGGAAGACAGGAGCGAGGGGCCAGCCCCTCGCGCTCCCCGAGGTATTTTTGGCCAGACGAAGAGCGGATCGGGTCATTTGCCCACCTTCCATGCCAAGTCCTTGGGGCCGGTGCCGACGGGGGACTGGATCGGATCGAATTCCGGCTGGCTTTGGGCGTCCGAGGGCGGGGCGGCTTTTTCGAGTTTGACCTTGAGGTCGAACCATGCGGCCTGACCGGTGATCGGGTCAGAATTGGCCCAGCGCATGCCGTCACCTTTGGGGGGGAGAAGTTCGTGGATCAGGTGGTTCAGCAAGAAGCCCTTGGTCGCCTCGGGCGCGTTTTCCTGCAAGGCCCATGCGCCTTTGCGTTTGCCGATTGCATTCCACGTCCAGACGGTGTTGTCGTTGAGCGCGGCCATCTCCATCACCGGCACAGTGATCTCACCGTGGGGCGAGGTGACTTTGGCCCAGTCGCCGTCTTCCAGCCCGTGTTTACGCATCAGTTTCGTGGGCACGTAGAGCGGATTGCGACCGTGCAGCTGACGTAGCCATGCGTTTTGGGTGCCCCATGAGTGGTACATCGCCATGGGGCGTTGCGTCAGGGCGTTGACGGTGAATCCTTCGTTGCCCTGCTGGTCGGTTTCGTACCAGATCGGCAACGGGTCCATCGTGTCCTTGAGGCGTTTGCGCAGGTGCTCGGGGGGCTGGCGGTCCCCATGCCCTTCAGCGGCCAGCTGGAATTTGCGCATCGGCTCGGAGTAGAGCTGGAACAGGTAGGGTTGAGGGCTGTCATAGAGGCCCATGCTGACCGCCCAATCCTGATAGGCCGTGTTCCACGGTTTGTAGTAATCTGCGCCTTCGGGGATGTGGGCCACATAGAAGCCGCCATTGTCTATATAGCGGGTCAGCTGGTCTGGATTGACCGCTCCGCGCCCTTCTTTATCGCCATCCTCGCCCCGGAACCCGGCCAGCGGTCCGACGCCGGGCTTGCGTTCGTGGTTGACGATGTAGTCGGCGTAGTCTTTCCATTTGGGCGTGCCGTCTTCGTTTGTGAAGCCCGGGAGGCTCATGCGGTTTGCCAGTTCGATCAGAACCGACTGGAACCCGCGCACATCGCGGTCGGGTTCCACCACGGGCCAGCGGATGGCGTCTGCTGCGGCGTCGGCCTCGCAGATCGGGCGGTCCAGCAGCGAGATACAGTCGTGCCGTTCCAGATAGGTGGTGTCGGGCAAGATCAGGTCGGCATAGGCGACCATTTCCGAGGAATAGGCATCCGAGTAGATGATCTTGGGGATGACATATTTGCCGTCTTCGGTTTTGGCCGACAGCATCTCCATCACGCCCTTGGTGTTCATGGAGGAGTTCCACGACATGTTCGCCATATACATGAACAGCGTGTCGATCTTGTAAGGATCACCGGCGGCGGCGTTCGAGATCACCATATGCATCAGCCCATGGGCCGACATCGGGTTTTCCCAGGTGAACGCTTTGTCGATGCGCTGGGCCGTTCCGTTTTCGTCCAGCAGCAGGTCTTCGGGGCCGCGTGGGAAGCCCAGATGCGGGCCTTCCAGTGGGCGACCGGGGCGGCGGTCGCCGTGCGGGGTGGGGTGCGCCTCGACCGGTTTGGGGTAGGGCGGCTTGAAGCGGAAGCCTCCGGGGACTTCGACCGTACCCAGAAGAATTTGCAGCACGTGCAGGGCGCGGCAGGTTTGGAAGCCGTTGGCATGGGCCGAAATCCCGCGCATGGCGTGGAAGCTGACAGGGCGGCCGGTCATTTTGGAGTGTTTTTCGCCCCGGAAGTCGGTCCATTCGTGGTCCAGTTCGATGGCCTCGTCAAAGGCGACGCGGGCAATCTCGGCCGCGATGGCGCGGATGCGTTGGGCGGGGATGCCGCAGCGGTCGGCCACGTTTTCAGGTGCGTGCTCGTCGGACAGGTATTTCTCGGCCATCAGGTGGAAGACCGGGCGGTGGGTAACACCGTCTTTGTCATAGGTCGCTGACAGGTCCGGACGGACGCCGGGTTTGTCAAAGGCGGTGGGTTCTCCCGTCACGCGGTCGATGACCAGAGGCTTGCCGTCGGCGTCGCGCAGGAACAAGCCCTTATCCGGACCGTCGGCGGCGTTCACCAGAACCGGTGCATTGGTGTAGCGGCTGAGATAGTCGAGGTCGATCTTGCCCGCTTTCATCAGCACATGAATCAGCGACAGGATGAACATGCCGTCGGTGCCGGGCGTGATCCCGACCCAATCGTCGGCCACCGCGTTATAGCCCGAGCGGATCGGGTTCACCCCGATCACCCGCGCGCCGCGTGCCTTGATCTTGCCGATGCCCATCTTGATCGGGTTGCTGTCGTGGTCCTCGGCCACGCCGAACAGCATGAACAGCTTGGTATGGTCCCAATCGGGCTGGCCGAATTCCCAGAACGCGCCGCCCATCGTATAGATGCCACCCGCCGCCATGTTGACCGAGCAGAACCCGCCATGGGCCGCATAGTTGGGCGTGCCGAAATTCTGCGCCCAGAAGCTGGTGAAGGACTGGCTCTGGTCGCGGCCGGTGAAAAAGGCCAGTTTCTGCGGGGCGGTTTCGTGCAGCTCGTTCAGCCAGCCGACGGCAGTGCTGATCGCCTCGTCCCACTCGATCTCGCGGAATTCGCCCGATCCGCGTGGGCCGACCCGGCGCAGCGGTTTGCGCAGGCGCGAGGGCGCGTTGACCTGCATGATCCCGGCGCTGCCTTTTGCGCACAGAACGCCCTTGTTCACTGGGTGGTCGCGGTTGCCTTCGATATAGGCAACCTTGCCGTCCTTCATGTGGACGTTGATGCCGCAGCGGCAGGCGCACATGTAGCAGGTGGTCTTGCGGACCTCGTCGGAAACCTTGGGCGAGGTGTCGATCACTGGCTGGTTCAAATGCGCCCCCTTTTCAGCTTGCGACCCGATCATTCCCACGTTTTGAGAAAAATCGGAATAATTTTTTCGTTTTCACGTCTTAGGACGACTTATGTCCCGGCATCATTGTGTTGCGCCTGAACGGCGGTGACGGCGATCATGTGCAGGATGTCTTCGGACGAACAGCCGCGCGACAGGTCGTTTGCGGGTTTCGCCAGCCCCTGTAGTACAGGGCCGATCGCCTCGACGCCGCCGATTCGCTGGGCGATTTTATAGCCGAGGTTCCCAGCATTTAGGCTGGGGAAGACAAAGACATTTGCCTCACCCTTGAGCGGCGACTCTGTGGCCTTGGTGGCGGCGACTTCGGGAACGAAGGCGGCGTCGAATTGCAGCTCTCCGTCGATCAGCAGGGTTGGGTCCTTGGCGCGTGCGATCTGTGTGGCCTCGACGACTTTGGACACTTTGGGATGTTCTGCGCTGCCCGAGGTGGAGAAGGACAGCATCGCTACGCGCGCCGTATCGCCGGTCAGGGTCGTGTAGGAATCGGCCGAGGCACGGGCGATTTCCGCCATCTCTTGCGCGTTGGGGTCCACGACCAAACCGCAATCGGCGAAGATGCGGGCGCCTTTGACGTCGTGATGGTCCTGACAAAACAGCATCAGGAAGAAGCTGGACACCATCGCCGTCTCGGGCGCGGTCCCAATGATCTGCAACGCGGCGCGCACAGTGTCCGACGTGGTCTCGACCGCGCCGCCGACCGTGCCGTCGGCGATGTCCTGTTGCACCAGCATTGCAGCATAGGTCAGGCGGTTAGTAATCTGCTGGCGCGCCTCATCCAGCGTCAAGCCTTTGTGCTTGCGCCGCTCATACAGGGCCTGCGCAAGGCCGGGCGTCAGGTCAGAGGTGGCCGGGTCATGAATGTCGATCCAATCCGGGTCATATCCCTCATGTGCGTTGAGAAGGGCCGAAACCTCGGCCCTGTCTCCGATCAGTATGATCCGCGCAACATTCTCTTTCACGGCCTTGACGGCCCCTTCGACAACGCGGGGATCGTCGCCCTCGGACAGGGCGATGATCTTGTCCGACGCGCTTGCAGTCCCGAGAATGGCGCGCAGAGGCTTCACGCGGATTACGCCCCGGCCTGCGGGGTCATGTCATCGGCGGTGACGCCTGCAACGGCCACTGGTTTCTTCATCGCGTCGCGGCGGAAGGGCTCACCCAGTTCTTGGTTGATCATGGCTTCGATCAGGGTGGTGATGCCGTTCTTCTGGTCCTCGATCGCTTGGTTCAGGGCTGCTGTTAGCTCGTCCATGGTACGTGCCACCACGCCTTTCAGGCCGCACGCCTGCGCGATACCGGCGTACGAGACCTTGGTGTCCAGCTCGGTGCCCACAAAGTTGTCGTCGAACCACAGCGTCGAGTTCCGTTTTTCGGCCCCCCACTGATAGTTGCGGAAGACAATCTGCGTAATCGCGGGCCATTCTTCGCGCCCGATGGCGGTCAGTTCGTTGACCGCGATGCCAAAGGCACCGTCACCGGCAAAGCCCACAACCGGCACATCCGGGCAGCCGATCTTGGCCCCCATGATCGACGGCAGGCCATAGCCGCAGGGGCCGAACAGGCCCGGGGCCAGATATTTGCGGCCATCTTCGAAGGATGGATAGGCGTTGCCGATGGCGCAGTTGTTGCCGATATCGGACGAGATGATCGCCTCTTTCGGCAGGGCGGACTGGATCGCGCGCCACGCCATGCGGGGGCTCATCCAGTCGGGCTTTGCCGCGCGAGCGCGCTGGTTCCATGTGGTGCCCGGGTCATCATCCTCGTGGTCCATGCTGGACAGTTGCTGCGCCCAAGCGGATTTCTTCTGAGCGATTTTCGCCTTGCGCTCATCGCGACCGGCGTCGCCAGCTGTGTCGCTGAGATTTGCTAGAATGCCATTGGCCACCTTAGCCGCATCGCCGATGATGCCAACCGAGACCTTTTTGGTCAGGCCGATCCGATCCGGGTTGATGTCGACCTGAATGATCTTGGCATCCGCCGGCCAGTATTCCATGCCGTAGCCCGGCAGTGTCGAGAATGGGTTCAAGCGGGTGCCAAGGCACAGAACCACATCGGCCTCGCTAATCAGCTCCATCCCGGCTTTGGAACCGTTATAACCCAGCGGACCAGCAAATAGAGGGTGCGAGCCGGGGAAGGCGTCATTGTGCTGGTAGCCGACACATACCGGCGCATCCAGGCGCTCGGCCAGGTCTTTCGACGCTTCGATGCCGCCTTCGGACAGAACCACGCCCGCACCGTTCAGGATCACTGGATTCTTGGCGTTCGACAGCAGCTCGGCCGCCTGCGCTACGGCGCTTTCGCCGCCCGAGGGACGCTCGAATTCCACAATCGCGGGCAGGTCTACGTCGATGACCTGGGTCCACATATCGCGCGGGATGTTCAGCTGCGCAGGAGCGCTGGCGCGTTTGGCCTGCATGATGACGCGGTTCAGAACCTCGCACACGCGGGTCGGGTCGCGGACCTCTTCCTGATAGGCGACCATGTCTTCGAACAGTTTCATCTGCTCGACTTCCTGGAAACCACCCTGACCGATGGTCTTGTTCGCGGCCTGCGGCGTGACCAGCAGCAGCGGGGTGTGGTTCCAATAGGCGGTTTTGACGGCGGTGACAAAGTTGGTGATACCGGGGCCGTTCTGCGCGATCATCATCGACATCTTGCCGGTTGCGCGGGTATAGCCGTCGGCCATCATGCCGGCGCTGCCCTCGTGCGCGCAGTCCCAGAACATGATCCCCGCCTTGGGAAACAAATCCGAGATCGGCATCATGGCCGAGCCAATGATTCCGAACGCATGTTCGATCCCGTGCATTTGCAGAACCTTAACAAAGGCCTCTTCCGTGGTCATTTTCATCTGAGTGATCTCCGCGCATATGTGGAATGGCCGGGGCTCTTGCCCTGCCTTTAGACACGGTTTTGACGGATGGCGCGGGGCGGCGTTAGGGCCAGAATGCGCGGCGGAATAGGTCCAGTGTTGCGCTAACAGGCGCGGATTGCCTCGGCGATGCGTTTTATGCCCGGATTGATGCGATCCGGCGCGATCGAGGAATATCCCAGACGGTAGAAATTCTGCGGCCGGTCAGGGCTGGAAAAAAAGGGCGCGCCGGGCTCGATATGAACGCTCTGGCCCTGTAGTTCCTGTGCTAGCCGGGCCGTGTCCACATGATCCGGTGCCGACATCCAGATGGATGAGCCGCCCAGCACGCCGCGCCCGGCCACGGTCAGGCCGTGTTGTTCAACAGCCTGATCCAGCGCCGCGCGCCGTTGGGCCAGCGCTTTGGACATCCGCCGGATCTGCGCGTCATAATGGCCAAGGGACAGGAAATAGGCCGCCGTGCGCTGGATATGCCCCGGCGGGTGGCGCAGAACCAGCGACCGCAGGGCGCGGGCCTCGCGGATGAACGGCTCAGACCCGACCATGTAGCCAAGGCGCAGGCCGGGGAACAGCGATTTGGAGAAACTGCCCACATAGATCACCCGCCCATCCCGGTCCATCGATTTGAGCGCGGGCGAGGGCGCACCCAGAAAGGCCATTTCGAACTCATAGTCATCCTCGACCACCATGGCGTCCAATTCGCGGGCGCGGGCCAGCAGGGTGGTGCGCCGGTCCACGGGCATGGTGGCTGTAGTGGGGCTTTGGTGGCTGGGGGTGGTAAAGATCACATCGGTCTGATCGGGCAGCGCCTCGGGTGGCAAGCCATCGCGATCCACTGCGACCGGGGCCACTTTGCAATCGGAATGGTTCAGAAGATCGCGCAGGGCGTAATAACATGGGTCTTCGATCACCGCAGTTCGGTTGTGGTTCAACAGAATGCGAGAGGCCAGCCAAAGCGCGTTCTGCGCGCCCATGGTGATCAAAATCTCTTCGGGGCGGGCGGCGATGCCGCGGCGGGGCAGGGTGTGGCGGGCGATGAATTCGACCAGCAGCGGGTCATCCTGATCCACGTAATCGCCGGTCAGAGAATCGAAATCCTTGTGGCCCAGCGCCCTAACTGCGCACAGGCGCCAGTTGGCATGATCGAACAGCGACCGGTCGGCCTGACCGTAGATGAACGGATAGCGGTAGTCGCGCCAGTCAGCAGGCTTGGTCAGGGTGTCCCCGTCCGAGAATCGGCGGGCCAGTGCCGTGGTCCAGTCAACCGTCTCGTCGCCGCGCGGGGTGGGCGTGTATTTCGGGGGCACTGGCGCGTTTTCCGACACGTAATACCCCGACCGGCCCTTGGCGGTCAGATAGTCATTGGCCAGCAGTTCCGTATAGGCCAGTGTCACCGTGATCCGGCTGACGCCCAGATGGGCCGCCAGTTTGCGGGACGAGGGCAGCTTCTCGCCCACATGAAAACGACCCGACAGGATGCCTTCGGCAATCATTTGCTGAATCTGCGCCTGCAACGTGCCCTGACCGTTGAGTTCCAGAAAGAAGGTGTCGACTGAGATGCCCATTCAAGTCTTATAGGGTGGACTTATGCGGTGAGCAATTTGGACTTACGCATTTTGTCATTGACGGGTGCGCGACATTAACCTAAATAACTAGAAATCTAGTTTAATGGAGTTGCGATATGTGGGAAAGTGCAGCAGCAGGATTTTCGGCCATGGGGTCCGAGGCCCGGTTGAAGGTTCTCAAAACGCTGGTCCGCGCCGGTCAGGCCGGGCTGACGGTTGGTGAGATTCAGGAACGCACCGGAATTGCGCCGTCTACTCTTGCCCATCACCTGCGCTTTCTGGCCGCCGGAGGGGTCGTGCAGCAGGAAAAGATCGGTCGCACCACCATCAACCGCGCCAGCTATGACGAGCTGCGCGCTTTGGCGCAGTTCATTCTGTCCGAGTGCTGCGCCGACGAAGTCGGAAAGGCCGCAAACGATGGCTGAGTTAACGCAAAACCCGAAGGTCCAAGCCAAAGCTGCGCTGGAGTTGATCAAAACGCCCTGGGCGGTGATCGTGGCTATTCTGATCGCGGTTGCCGTTCTGGACCCCGGTAACTGGGGTGAGGTGGTAATCTTCGCAGGCAAAGCGCTGGCGCATACCGGGCAGTATATTCTGTTCGCAGTTCTGCTCCTATCCTACCTCAAGGCCACCGGTGCCGAGGTCATGGTCGCCCGTGCCTTTGAGGGGCGCGAGACGCGGATGATTTTCCTCGCCGCCCTGTTCGGTGGCCTTGCCCCGTTCTGTTCATGCGAGGTGATCCCCTTCATCGCCGGTCTGCTGGCGCTGGGCGCGCCTTTGTCGGCGGTGATGGCGTTTTGGTTGAGCTCACCGCTGATCGACCCGCCGACCCTGCTGATCACGGCGGGCGCGCTGGGTTGGCCGTTTGCCATAGGCAAGGCCGTCGCCGCCGTTGCTTTGGGTCTGTTCGGAGGCTTCGTGGTGCGTGCCTTGATGCGCGGTGGGGCGTTCGCCGAGCCTCTGCGTGTCTACAAACCCGCCGGGTGCTGCGGCTGTGGTCCGAAACAGGACGACAAGCCGGTCTGGAAATTCTGGCAGGAACCGGAACGCCGCACGCGGTTCCGGGCTGAGTTTGTCCAGAACGGGATGTTCCTGCTGAAATGGCTGGCTTTGGCCTATGTGCTTGAGGCACTTCTGGTCAGCTATGTGCCTGCCGACCTGATCGCGCGTGTGGTTGGGGGCGAAGGCGTCGTGCCGATTGTCATCGCGGCGCTGGTGGGGATGCCCGCTTACCTGAACTCATACGTCGCGCCGCCGCTGCTGGCGGGGCTAACCGAGCAGGGCATGAGCGCAGGCGCTGCCATGTCGTTCATGATCGCAGGCGCGGTCAGCTCGATCCCGGCGATGGCTGCCGTATGGTCGCTGGTCAAGCCACGGGTCTTTGCGACCTATCTTGGATTGGGGATTACTGGCGCGATCATCTCAGGGATCGTCTTCCAGATGATCTAAAGGAAAAACCGCCCGGAGATGCCTCCGGGCGGTTTTGCTTATTGGTTGGCCTCGCAGAGGCTCGGCATTTTGAAGCGGTACCTTGCTTCCCCGCTATTGACGTAAACGCGTTTTTCGACGCAGGCCGTATCGCCGACGGTGCGCGCCACGTGTTCCTTGGATTCGTCGATCGAGATGGTGGACCCGTCGGGCAGCTTAACCGACGCGATAAGGCCGTGTTTCAAGTCCCCGTTCAACGGGGTCGCCGTCAGAACCGCAACCGTCAGGTACGAGTCGTGTTCATGCGCGCCGTCATCGTTGAGTATCAGCAGTGCTGCCGCGACCGAGACTGTGCCGACGATCGCCACCATCAGCAGCCCCCATGTTTTCAGAAAAGCATAGATCGACACCGCACGGTGCGGGCCGAATACAGAAGACAAGACATTCAGCATAGGTATCTCGGGCAAAAAAGCCCCGGCCGTTTCGGACCGGGGCTGATTGGGTATCAGAAGCGCGGATCTTCGTCTTCTTCCTCGTCGCCGCCGCCTTTGGGCAGGTTGAAGAAGCTATCGGCGTCGATGACCGGCTCATCGTCTTTTTCCTCGACCGGATCATCGGACAGCGAGAAGGTTTCGAGCCCCTCGATGGCGGTCGGGATTTTCGGCGCGGCGTCCATTTCCAGCGACTGCTCGGTCGAGACCAGCTTGCGGCGCTCATCATCGCTCATGACACCACCTTCGGCGGCCTTCTTCGCGGCGGCTTTTTGGACAATCGCGTCCAGCTCGGACTGTTTGCACAAGCCCAACGCAACCGGGTCGATCGGCTGCATGTTGGCGATGTTCCAATGCGTGCGCTCGCGGATCGACTGGATGGTGGGCTTGGTGGTGCCGACCAGCTTGGCGATCTGTCCATCGCTCAGCTCGGGGTGGAACTTAACCAGCCACAGGATCGAGTTCGGACGGTCCTGGCGTTTGGACAGCGGGGTATAGCGCGGGCCACGGCGCTTTTCCTCACCTGCCGCAGCGGCGTTGAACTTGAGCTTCAGCTTGTGCAGCGGGTTGTTCTGGGCCGAGTCAATTTCTTCCTGAGTCAGCTGGTTGTTGGCGATGGGGTCAAAGCCTTTGACGCCAGCGGCCACGTCACCATCGGCGATACCCTGCACTTCAAGCTCGTGCATTCCTACGAAATCCGCGATCTGCTTGAAGCTGATCGTGGTGTTGTCCACCAGCCAAACGGCGGTTGCTTTGGCCATAAGCGGTTTTGCCATCAGCCCGTCTCCTGTAAATACATCTGTCCCGTCGCCGGAATTCGGCGGCCCCTTGATCTTGGGGCAGGTTTCCGTTGTCGGGGAACTTCGGGCCTATATAGTCGCGCAAAGGCAAGAAGGGAAGAGGCGAATGCGTCACGGGATTCTAGCGCTGGTCATGTGGGCGTTCAGCGGGCTGGTCGCACTGGCCGATGGAGAGAAGGCGGGCGTTTTCGACTATTACGTCCTGTCGCTGAGCTGGTCGCCCAACTGGTGTGCCCGCGAAGGTGATGCGCGCGGCTCTGATCAATGCGATGCGCGGCATGATCATGGGTGGATCCTGCACGGGCTTTGGCCGCAATATCATCAAGGCTGGCCGTCTTATTGCCCGACGGTCAAGGCGCCGCCGTCGCGCGCGATGACGCGCGAGATGGCGGATATTCAAGGCACCTCTGGGCTGGCGTGGCACCAGTGGAAGAAGCACGGAACCTGTTCGGGCCTGTCTGCAGCGGACTACTACGCTTTGTCGCGCGCGGCCTATGAGGGCGTCACCCGCCCGCCTGTGTTCCGCAAGCTGGACGGGGCGGTCAAACTGCCCGCCTCGGTGGTGGAAGAGGCGTTTCTAAAGGAAAACCCTGCGCTAGAGCGCGACATGATCACCGTCACCTGCAAACAGGGCTATATCGAAGAGGTCCGCCTTTGCCTGTCCCGCGATCTTGATCCTGTTCCCTGCGGTCGCGACGTGATCCGCGATTGCGCGGCCAAAGACGCACTGTTTGATCCGATTCGTTAGAGTTTGCGGTTCTGGCAATCCCGCGCATAGTCCAGCGCTTTGGCTGTGCCTTTCAGGTCAATCGCCATCACGGTCTGACCTTCGGGGTTGTAGACAGTCATTATCTTGTTCTGCGCAATGGCCTCGACGAAACTGCGGTCGGTAAAGAAAACCGTCGCGCCGGGAACGTCGCGTTGGTTGAAGCCTATGGCGGTG
The DNA here is from genome assembly GCF_056534465.1 of Ruegeria sp. D3. Classification (NCBI taxonomy): domain Bacteria; kingdom Pseudomonadati; phylum Pseudomonadota; class Alphaproteobacteria; order Rhodobacterales; family Roseobacteraceae; genus Ruegeria; species Ruegeria sp. D3. The sequence continues at coordinate 55,571 of NZ_JBQFPK010000008.1, read as the reverse complement.
GCGTCGAAACTCTTGCCGTCCAGTTCAAAACGGATCGGATAGCTCTCGCCCTGTTCGATCTCGCCCCAGGCCTTGTTGTAGACGGCGAAATAACCGCGTTTGTCCAACGCGTCATACCCGATACGCACGACCGAGAGATCCTGATAAATCGTCTGGATCAGGCACCCATTCCCAAGCGCAGGGTCCATCATGATGTTCCAACCCTCGACGAAACCCTTGTCGATAAGGTCTTGTGCAAACGCTGTTGTTGTTGTGACTGCCGTTAACAAGAGAGCAAGAAGACGAGGCATTGGTTAAGCTCCTGAAATATGTCGAATATCGGACGCTCGCATTCGGAATCGAGTTGATACCAAAGTCCGGCGCATCTAAAGCGCCAAATGTGCCGAACGTTTCTATCAAATCTTGAGAAGCAGGCGCAATTGTTCCATTTTGTGCGCGATCGGGTAATGCCGGTGGTGGCCGTTGTTCGAGATTAGATGTTTTCACTATTCAGGATCACATGATGAACCGTCAACAGATACGTTTTCTTCGACGTACCTGCACCTCGGTGCAAATTCGGCTGTCCGAGGAAAGCCCCCTTCGTGGAACGTTTGAGCGGGGGGACGAGATCTCGCTTCTAACCGATGGCTCGATCTTTCCTCATGTCGCGCAGCAGCACGAGTGGAATTTCAACGAAACACGCTTCATTGGTCAGGTTTGCGATGCAGCCTCTTACCATCTTATTGATGTCGGGGCGAATGTCGGGCTCTATACGCGGCAGGTGCTGCTCAATTACCAGAACGTGCATTCCGCTTCCTGTTTCGAACCCAGCCCGGACAATGTCGAGCATCTTGAGCGAAATATCGGCGGGATGCCAACTGCGACGGTCCATAACTTCGGTCTGGGAACGACAGATGGTGAGTTGACCTTTTTTACTGACGATGTGAACGGAGGAAATTTTTCGTTCAATGAGAATGCAGTAGCGGGCAGAAACCATCACGTGATCAAAGCCCCGATCCGCAAGATATCGGAGCAGTTGCTTGACGATTGCATGGGGGATGAGGCCCGAAAGCGACGGTTGATTTGGAAATCTGATACCCAAGGTTTGGATGAGGTGCTGATGAGCGAACTTCCACTCGGATTCTGGCAGCGCGTTGATTTGGCGGTGTTCGAAGGGTGGCGGATACCAAAGCCTGAATTCGACGCCCAGGCCTTTGCCACGGTCCTGAAGGCGTTTGACTTTGTTTATATCATGGGTAGCAGGAACAAAAGACTGCAGCGGACAGACGCGGAACAATGCATGCATTATCTATCCGGTACAGACCGCAGATGGGCCGATGTTTTCCTGTCGAGGCGCGAGCTGTCCTGACCTCTTAACCTGCTATTTAGGTCTGGTATGGTTCGCTAGATCTCCTTGCGCGCCCGCAGCGCTGCCGTGATCGTTCCGTCATCCAGATAATCCAACTCGCCACCAATCGGCACACCCTGAGCGAGTGAGGTCAGGCGCACCTGACCCTCTAGCTGGTCGGCGATGTAATGGGCTGTGGTCTGGCCATCGACGGTGGCGTTCAGGGCGAGGATGACCTCGGTGATCCCTTCTGCAGTGACTCGATCTTTGAGGCGCGGGATGCGCAGTTCGTCCGGGCCGACGCCGTCCAGTGCCGAGAGTGTCCCGCCCAGCACGTGATAGCGGCCTTTGAACACGCCTGCGCGTTCCATCGCCCAGAGGTCGGCGACGTCTTCGACTACGCACAGCTCTCCGGTGGCGCGGGCCTCGGCGTCGCAGATGTCACAGATGTCCGTGGTGCCCACGTTGCCGCAGTTCAAGCATTCGCGGGCGGTGATGGCGACCTGCTGCATGGCATCCGACAAGGGTGTCAGCAGCAGCGCTCGTTTGCGGATCAGGTGCAGCACAGCGCGACGGGCCGAGCGGGGCCCAAGCCCCGGCAGTTTGGCCATCAGGTCGATCAGATTGTCGATGTCGCTGTTCGAACTCAACGCGCGTACCCCTGCACAGGGGCCGGGCAGGGTGCCCGGCCTTTGGACCGTCAGGAGTGTCTATCAGAACGGCAGCTTGATGTCTGCGGGCAAACCCATGCTTTCGGTCAGCTTGGCCATCTCGGCCTGCGCGCGTTCGGCGGCTTTGGTCTGCGCGTCCTTGATAGCGGCGAGGATCAGGTCTTCGACGACCTCTTTGTCGTCGCCGTTGAAGATCGAGGGGTCGATGTCCAGACCTTTGAGTTCGCCCTTGGCGGTGGCAGTGGCTTTGACCAGTCCAGCACCGGATTCGCCGACAACCATCAGATTGTTCAGTTCTTCCTGCATGTCGGTCATCTTAGTCTGCAGATCCTGCGCGGATTTCATCATCTTGGCCATATCGCCCAGACCGCCGAGTCCTTTAAGCATTACGTTTTCTCCTGCTAATCGGTTTGTCGCCTAGATACGGACAGCGCCCGTGCGGCACAAGGGGGCAGTGCCCTCCCGCCCGTCGTCGCGGTCTTTTGCAAGACCTCTCCTCCCGTTGGGCCCGGCAGAGCGCGGGCAACGCCCGCCGCCTGCCGGGCCCTAGGTCGCTCAGGGGTATCGGCGTCAGCCGATGGCCCGTGGCGGGCGCGGGAGGGTTAGTCCTCCTCGAACGGGTCCCATTCGTCTTCGACCTCGGGCAGGGCTTCGGTTTCGACCTTGGCGGCGCGTTCTTCGGGAGTTTCGATGCGTTTGATCTTGGCTTTGGGGAATTGAGCCAGCACCGCCTGTACCAGAGGGTGCTGTTCGGCCTCGGCCTTTAACGCCAGATCGGCGGCATCTCGGATTTCGGCGATGGTTGCCGCCTCGCCGTTGGCCACAATGGTCACCGCCCAGCGGTTGCCGGTCCAGCGTTGTAGTGCGGTACCCATGCGGGCGGCCAGATCGGTTGGGGCTGAGTCTGTTGGCGTGAACTCGATCCGACCGGGTTGGTAAGACACCAACCGGACGCCGTTTTCGACCTCAACCAGCAGTTTCACATCCCGGTTGGTGCGGATCAGTTCGACCACATGTTCAAAACTCGGGTAGCGGGCCAATGCCGTTTGCACATCCTGCGCCAGTGCGGCCGTGGGCGCTCCGGCCCCGCCGCGAATGGGCGGCGCATAAGTGGAGGCCACCGGGGCCTGCGCGGCGTGTGATGGTGCGGTCATTCCGCCGCCGGGCCCGCCGTTTGGCGGTGGGGGAGGCGCGTCTTGCAACCGTTTGATCAGTTCTTCTGGGCTGGGCAGGTCAGACACATGGGTCAGGCGGATAACGACCATCTCGGCGGCCATCATGGCGTTGGGCGCGGCTGAGACTTCCTCGAGCGCTTTCAACAACATCTGCCACATGCGGGTCAGGACCCGCATCGGCAGGGCCTCGGCCATTTGCTGACCCCGCGCGCGTTCATCAGGGGAAACGGTCGGGTCTTCAGCGGCATCCGGCGTGATCTTTACCACCGACACCCAATGAGTGATCTCGGCCAGATCGCGCAGCACGGCCAGCGGGTCGGCGCCTTCGGCATATTGTGCGCCAAGTTCGGTCAGCGCCCCGGCGGCATCGCCACGCAGGATCATGTCCATCAGGTCCAGCACCCGGCCCCGGTCGGCAAGACCCAGCATCGCACGCACCTGATCGGCGCTGGTTTCCCCGGCGCCGTGTGAAATCGCCTGATCCAGCAGAGAGGTCGCATCGCGGGCTGAACCCTCGGCGGCGCGGGTGATTAGTGCCATCGCGTCTTCGGCGATCTGTGCGCCTTCGGCATCGGCGATCTTGCGCAGCAGGCCGATCATGTCCTCGGGCTCGATCCGTCGCAGGTCAAAGCGCTGACATCGGGACAGGACCGTCACCGGCACTTTGCGAATCTCGGTGGTGGCAAAGATAAACTTCACATGCTCGGGCGGTTCCTCAAGCGTCTTGAGCAGCGCGTTGAAGGCGCTGGTCGACAGCATGTGGACCTCGTCGATGATATAGATCTTATAGCGGGCCGAGGCCGCGCGGTAGCGGACGCTGTCGATGATCTCGCGAATATCGTTCACACCGGTCCGGCTGGCGGCGTCCATCTCCATCACGTCCACATGGCGACCTTCCATGATCGCCACACAATGTTCGCACTGGCCGCAGGGTTCGGTCGTCGGTTTGCCCTCGCCATCGGGGCCGATGCAGTTCATGCCCTTGGCGATGATCCGGGCCGTGGTGGTTTTGCCGGTGCCGCGAATGCCGGTCATGATAAAGGCCTGCGCGATCCGATCCGCCTCGAACGCGTTTTTCAGCGTGCGTACCATGGCCTCCTGCCCGACCAGATCGGCAAAGGTTTCAGGGCGGTATTTGCGGGCAAGAACCTGATAGGCGGGGCTGGGCGTGTCGGTCATATCTGCTCTGTCGGATTCGGGTTCCGATGCAGCGTAGAGACCCCCGCCGCCCGCGTCCACCGCCGCCTTGGGGGAAATTCGGTTTGCAGGTCAGTTTGCACAGCATAGAAGCTATGTGAAAAGGAGGCCGGGGATGGAGCCATTTGCAATTCACGTGGTCGAGGTCGCGGCCGGTCACGTCGCGCTGTCGCCGCTGCCGGGGCGCGCGGGGGAGTATGCGCGGGATTTGGATATCATTCGCCGCTGGCGGCCCGATCTTGTGATTTCGATGACCACAAGCTCCGAGATGGAGCAGGCCGGGGCGGGAAAACTGGGAGATGACCTGCACGCCGAGGGCATAACCTGGACGCACCTGCCGATTGAAGATTTTGGCGCGCCGTCGCCGGACACCGAGGCCGCTTGGCCCCGGATCAGCCAGTCTGCCGCGCAAATTCTGGCGCGTGGAGGGCGGGTGCTGGTGCATTGCCGGGGCGGGTGCGGGCGGTCGGGCATGATCGCCCTGCGGCTTATGGTCGAACAGGGCATCGCCTCCGACGCGGCGTTGCGCCGCCTGCGCGCCGTGCGGCCCTGTGCGGTTGAAACCGACGGACAGATGCGTTGGGCAACCTGCGCGCCGGACTGAGTTACAGCGCCAGATGCTGCTGGGGCTGTGCTGGTTGCGCCGGGGCCAGCTCTGACACTTCAAGCATGGCACAGGGCGGTACTGGTAACTGGCCGGCCGGACGGGCCGCAGCAACGGGGCCGAACAGCATATCCGCATAACCATCCAACGCGTCGAGCGAGGCGTCCGTGCTGGTGCCGCAGAAGATGCGAATTTGATCTTTCTGGGCGCGGAATCGGGCGATGCAGCCCTGTGGGCAATGGCCCAGCTCTCCGCTGCCGTCCAATGCGAATTCTTCCGACGTGGCAGGCACCGCGGATTCCATCGCTTGCACAATAGCCCGTGCCATCTGCGCTAAAGCCGGGCAGGTCTTGCCGGTTTTCTGACATAGGGTTGCACTGAATTGGTGCGTTTTTGTCTTCCAGATCATAATGCGCCCTCCGCGCGGGGAACGGGGCATGGATCAGGTGTGACAGCGCGCTGACAATCCCGCCCGGACACCCCGCCCGAGTTACAGTTTTGATTTGATGGCAGGTCTCCTGACTTGCGGGTCATCGCGTTGCCGACCTTCCCAGCCTTGCGGGCCAGTGGTATTTCGGCATTGCTCACCGCTTACAGTTGCGGGGGCAGTCGCGGCATTGGATCGTTCCGGCATGACCGGGCAGAACCGCACCGTGTTCCCTTTTCATCTTGTCCCGACACGGGACAAGAACCATCACGCCATCGCTAGCGGTTGAGCGGGCTTTGAGTCAAGCGGGCGCGCGCGCAAAGTGGACGTTTGGTCATCTTGATGCGCCCTTGACTCAGCCCGGCCAAAGAAGTGGGGATAAGGGGTGAACCGAACAGTTCAGATCAGGTGAGCAACGCTATGCTGGATGATACACCCCCCGTCCTGACCGAGGATTTTCGGTTTTCTGCCGGTTCGGCAATGCTGTCGGCACGCCTGTACCGGCCCGTGACCGATCCCAAAGTCGCCGTGGTTATACATGGTGCGACCGGTGTCCCGAGGGATTACTATCAGCATTTCGCGCATTGGCTGGCAGCGGATCAGGGGATCGCCTGCCTGACCTACGACTATCGTGACTTTGGCCACTCACTGACCGGACTACTGCAGGAATCGCGAGTAAAGATGGCGGATTGGGCGCTGACCGACATGCCCGCCGCCAGAGCGGAAATGCGCCAGCGTTACCCACACGCAGAACACTGGAGCATAGGGCACTCGGTCGGAGGGATGCTGGGGCCAATACAACCTGATATCGACCATATAGATCGCATGATCTGTGTGTGTTCGGGGCTGGTGACAATCAGTGATCACCCTTGGCCTTATCGCGCGCTGGCGTCCTTGTTCTGGTATGGACATGTTCCGCTGGCAGTAAAAACCGTTGGATACCTGCCAGGAAAGGCAGTGGGATTTGGGGCCGACCTGCCTGCACCGGTTTACTGGCAGTGGCGTAAGTGGTGCACGGCGCCCCAAAACTATCTGCCTGAAATCGGAAAAACGCTACCAGCCGCAACCTGGGCAGAGAAAGGCAAACCGGTCGATCTGTTCACTTTCGAGGACGACCAGATGGTTCCGCCCGAAGCCGTTTGGCGGTTGGCAGATCTGTACGGCTCCAGCGCTCGGCGTCATGTACTGTCACCGCAGGAATTCGGACTGAAGGACATTGGCCATATCGGCGCGTTCGCGCGTCGCAACGAGTCCCTATGGCCGCGCTTGATCGCATAAGTGCTGCGCGTCTAAACCGGTCAAAACTGTCGGGGATGAAGTGAGAGGTTGGACATCGACCCAAGCGGGGCTCGTTGTGGCTGCTTCCTTCCGGACCTGACCAGGTTGGCGAGGCGCTCGCCCGCGCCAACCTCTCAACGGTGGATATAGGCATTTGGTTCATGCTTGGCAACCCGTCAGAGGGAGAGCTGAATGTTCAGGAAACCTTTCGCATCCGGACCGATGACTTTGGCACGATAGCGTGCCAATTCTTCCAGATGTTGGTCAGCGGCCGCTCCGGTTTTCACAAGCGCATGGGCACCGGGTATGGGTGACAACTGAAAAGGCTGGGGCGCCTCTTCCAAAGGGTCCATCGGTAACAAGCCCGACAGGTAATCCCGTACAATATGTTGAATCGGAAGGACCGGCAGAGGAATTCGGGTCGCGTTTTCGGCAAACGGGAAGTTCCCGCCTCCGTTGGCGCGATAGTTGTTCAACGCGACAACAAAGCGCTGATCTGCGTCGATAGGGCGGCCGTTGAATCGCAATTCGCGAACCCGATGGCTGTTGGGATGAAGTATTGCGCCACCTGTGTCGAACCGCGCCGGAGATGCTAGATCTAGTGCGTAAGTTAACCCGTGTAGCACGTCAAAATTATGTCCGGCGCGATTCGTATCCACAAGGTCCGATTGTTCACCCGGGCGCATCTGGTTCAGCACGCCAGCGGACATTTCCAGCCAATCTTTGATTTCAGTGCCCGAGACAATGACGGCCTGCATCTCGTTCGGAAACACGTTCAGGTCGGCAACATGGCGCGTACATATCTGCCCGGGTGGGATATCGGTGAAAAACCGAGGTCCTGCACGACCGCCGAATTTCGACGGTGCAACTGCCGACAAGACGGGTAGCCCCGCATTGGCAGTTCCCTGCACATGCTGCCGCAATGCTGCGGCTTGCGCGGCAGCCACAAGCGCCAGACCGCGATCCCAGGCGCAAAAGCTGAAATAGCTGTGCAGATGATGCGACGTGTGTCCAACGGGCGTGTTGTACTGCGCGCGAGTTTCGCGGTGCGCCTTGGCAAAAATCCGCGACAGTTCGGGGTCTTCCGGAACCTCAGCGCCAACAAAGTCGGGTGCGATTGCCTTCAGGTGTGAACGGTGCGTTTCTACCTGCCACTTTCCGTCGTCACCAAGTTTCATCGTCAGGTCAATCACACCAAGATGCGACCCAGCGCTGCCCGGCATGACAGCCGGCTTGCCGTGCACTTGACCTTTGGCACTGTCCACGAACGCAAACCTTTCATGCGACGCGCCCGGCAAAGTCAGATGTGAATGTCCCGCTATGATCGCATCGATCGGTCCGATGGCCGCAAGGGGAATCACGGCGTTTTCCAGATTCGGCTCCGGTTGGGCGGTGCCAATCCCGGAATGCGCCAGCGCGATCACAAGATCGCACCCAGCGGCCTTCAGCTCTTGCGACACGTGTCGTGCCGTGGACAGGATATCGTCGATGCGGACCTTTTGCTCAAGCCGGTGCGCCTCCCAGTTCGCAGTTTGCGGCGGCAGGGCTGAAAAAACGCCGATTTTGATCGGATATTCGCGGTCTCCGGCTTTCATGGTTCGGCTTAGCACTGCCTGCCTGCTCCAAGCACCGGGGCGGTCCAACCGGTGCGCGTTGCTGCATAAGACAGGGCAGGGGGATTGGCGCAGGATACGGTCCAGAACCTGCAAGCCGAAGCCGAAATCATGGTTTCCCAATCCGATGGCATCGTAATCCAGCGCTTCGAAAGCCTCCATCAGAGGATGACGGGTTTGGGTTTGTGTTTCGGCCCATTCCCCAATGGGCGTTCCCTGTAGTGAGTCCCCGTTATCCAGCAAGATGGTCATGGCATCTTTGGCCTCGGTTCGAGCTTGGCGGATCAGTGTGGCTGTACGGGTAAACCCAATCATGGGTTCCGGCGCATCCCGATAATAGTCAAACCCGGTCACATTCATATGTAGATCCGAGGTTCCCAAAATCCTGATCGTTGCGCTTAGAGAGGAAGGGGGATGTTGCAATACTCTACTTTTAGACGTTTTTGGTTAACCTATCTCAACAAAAAGAGTATTTGACGCAAGTTTCAAGGCAGAGTTTGAGTTGATCACATTGTCTCCTCAATTTCCCACGAAGCAGAAATGTCGTTGCAACGACCCGGCGCTCGTGGCAGCCCTGTGCCGACAACCTGAAGGGATTGCAATGAAATACGCGGAAACCGTGACGTTTGGCGGGTCGGGACTGGATCGCGCAGCACATCTGCGCAACGATCCCGAGGGGCTTGCGCAAGTCGCAAACGACCCGGATGCAAGATGCCTTATGTTGTGGCGCGGTAAGGTGCTGGTCGAGGGCGAAGCTCTGGATCGGCTGGCGTTGCTGCCGCTGACGCACGATCTGTTGCGCAATGGACCGGGCGGAATTGTTGAAGAACCAGTCTTTCTAGGTATTTCGGATCACGTTCCGCTGTTCGCTTTGGACATCTCGGGGTGGGACGCCGAGGGGCTGGACCTCTCCGAGGTTGGGGCATTCTTCGACCGTTCCCAGCAACAGCACCCCGCGTTGTCCATCGGGCATGTTTTTGTCGAATTGCGTCGGATCATGACCCGTCTGAACCCTCGGGATGCGGAGCTGGCGGCAACTGCCAAGGCGGTGATCGGCTGGCACGAGACGCACCGTTTCTGCGCCCGCTGCGGTGCCGCCAGTGATTTGGCGCAGGCGGGATGGCAGCGCAGCTGTCCGTCTTGCGGGGGTCAGCATTTCCCGCGCACGGACCCGGTTGTCATCATGCTGATCACGCATGGAGATTCGGTGCTGATGGGGCGGTCTCCAGGTTGGCCGGACGGGATGTATTCCCTGCTTGCGGGCTTTGTCGAACCCGGTGAAACGCTCGAGGCCGCCGTGCGCCGAGAAGTGATGGAAGAGGCCGGAGTACCTGTCGGAGCAGTCACTTATCTGTCCAGCCAACCCTGGCCCTTTCCCGCGTCGCTGATGTTTGGGTGTGCAGGTCTGGCGCTGTCACGCGATATTACAATCGACCCGATTGAAATCGAAGATGCCATCTGGGTCAGCAAGTCGGAAATGATGCAGGCCTTTGCTGGTGAACATCCGACATTGATGCCTGCGCGGAAGGGTGCCATCGCGCATTTTCTTTTGCAGCACTGGCTGGCGGATACGCTGGATTGACAGAATATTGGGGAATCAAAGGTAAGAGCCTCGGACACCATGCAATTCACAGCACATGAAGATATCGACGCACCCATCAACGCAGTGTTTGAAATGGTCGCTGATTTTGAACGTTTCGAGCGTATGGCAATGCGTCGCGGGATCGAAGTCAGACGCCTTTCGGGTCACATGGGTGTTGTGCCGGGCACCACATGGCAGGCGGATTTCAAGCTTCGTGGCAAGCCGCGTCGCGTCTCTATCGAGATGACCGAGTGTGATCCGCCAGCAAGGATGCAGTTCAACGCGGCAGGAAAGGGCGTAAGTGGTACGACGACGGTTGACTTCCTGGCCTTATCGCAACGCCGAACCCGGTTGAGTGTGGACCTGAGTCTGGCTGCAAAATCATTGCCTGCACGCCTGTTCCTGCAGTCTATCAGACTGGGAAAGTCACGCTTCAAACGACGTTTCCAATCACGGCTCAGCGAGTTCTCGAGAGAGATAGAAGAACGATATCATCACGGCTGAAGTACCGGTAACAAACGTTAATCTGCCTGACTAACCGCGCGGTTGCGCTGCCGGGTAAACGCCCAGAACTTCGACATTGGTGGTAAAGTGCTGCAGCTCGTCCATCGCCAGTCGCACGTTGCGGTCATCTGGATGGCCCACGATATCAGCGTAGAACTGGGTCGCCGTAAAGGATCCGTCGACCATATAGCTTTCCAGTTTGGTCATGTTGATACCGTTGGTCGCAAATCCGCCCATCGCCTTGTAAAGCGCCGCCGGAATATTCCGGACCTGAAAGACGAAGCTGGTGATCATCCCATTTTCGCCGCGCCGAGCGTCGTCCGCTTCGCGTGACATCACCAGAAAACGAGTGGTGTTGTCGTCGTTATCCTCGATATGGCGGGCCAGAACGTCCAAGCCGTAGATCTCTCCGGCCAATTCGCTGGCCAACGCCGCCGAGTGAACCTCGCCCTGTTCGGACACTTCGCGCGCGGCGCGGGCATTGTCTGGGCTGACGCGGCCACGGATGCCGTGTTTTTTCAGGAAGCCTGCGCATTGTGGTAGCAAGACCAGATGGGAATGCGCCTCGGTAACATCCTCCAGCGTCGCACCCGGAACGGCCAACAAGTTGATATGCACCCGCACGAAGGCCTCGTCGATAATGTGCAGCCCGCTATGGGGCAGCAAGCGGTGAATATCGGCCACTCGGCCGTAGGTCGTATTCTCAACCGGCAACATCGCAAGTTCGGCTTCACCTGACCGAACCGATTCGATCACATCCTCGAAGGTACGGCAGGGCAGTGCCTCCATATCGGGTCGCGCGTTGCGGCAAGCCTCGTGGCTATAGGCGCCGGGTTCCCCCTGAAATGCGATACGTTTGGTCATTTGGTCGATTCCGTGCAACAAGTTCCAAGATTGGGCGTTTAGTCGCGGTGTCTATACCTTGCCTCTTGTCAGGGGAAGCCTTAGACACCCCCAAGACAGCTAAATGGACTCGCGATCAATGTTCGACACGATGACAGTTACCAAGGCCGCCGCAGGCCTGTTTGGCACCTTCCTGGTGCTGCTTCTGGCCAAATGGGCTGCCGAAGGCCTGTACCATGCCGATGGTCATGGCGAGACGGCCTCTTACATCATTGAAACCGAAAGCTCTGGTGAAAGCGCCAACGCCGAAGAAGTGGTGTTCGAAGACCTGCTGGCCGCCGCCGATCCGGAAAAAGGCGCACGCGTTTTCCGCAAATGCACCGCTTGCCACAAACTGGAAGACGGAGCCAACGGAACCGGACCCTACCTTTACGCCGTTGTTGACCGCCCTGTTGCATCGGCCAAGGGTTTCACCGGCTATTCGGCTTCGATGCAAGCGCATGGTGGCAACTGGACACCAGAAGCACTGGATGCATTCCTCGAGCGCCCAAGTGCTTACATCTCGGGCACTTCGATGAGCTTTGCTGGTTTGAAAAAACCGCAAGAGCGCGCTGACCTGATTGCCTATCTGCAGACAATCGGCAACTGATCCAGTCCTTGGATATTCCAAAAATTGAAAGCCGCTGCTTTGTGCAGCGGCTTTTTTTGTCTAAACAGAACTTCACAAAGCGCTCACGCATTCTAAACTTGAATCTGTCAGCGCTGGTCTTTTAGCCTTCGCGTACGAAAATAAAGACGACAACGATCCAGAGGATGAGCCACATGACACCCCTCCTGCCTGCACTGCGCGTTTCGAATATGCGACCTTGGGCGGTAGCATTGGGAATAGCGCTTGTTATGGGGGCAAGCAGCGCCGTCAGGGCCGCAGAAGAAAATGTGACGCGCAGCCATGGGTACTCTTATTTTGGTAATCTGGACTACCCGGCGGATTATCCGCATCTGGGTTACGTGAATCCCGAAGCCCCAAAGGGTGGCGAGCTGTCGCTGGCTGGATCAGGCACGTTCGACTCTCTGAACCCGTATTCGCGCAAAGGGCGCGCCGGTGCATTGACGACCCTGCAGTATGACTCGTTGATCGACAGCACCTCGGATAGTGTGGGTCAATACTATGGCCTGCTTGCGGAAAGCATGGAATATGACGAAGGCCGCAACTATGTGATCTTTCACATCCGGCCCGAAGCAACATTCTGGGACGGATCACCAGTAACTGCCGAAGATGTGGTCTATAGCCACAGACTGTTTATCGAACAGGGTCTTCCATCTTATGCGCAGGCCGTTGGCCGGATGGTCACCGGTGCCGAAGCATTGGATGATCATACGGTCAAGTTTACGTTTAGTCCCGAAGTGACACGGCGTGGGTTGATCGAAACGGTTGGCTCGACACCGGTGTTTTCAAAAGCGTGGTTCGAGGCCGATGAGAGCCGCCGCCTGGACGAACCGCGGCTTGAAGTTGCAGTTGGGTCGGGGCCGTACAAGCTGGATAGCTATGACATTAACCGCCGCATCGTTTACAAGCGGCGCGACGATTATTGGGGGCAGGATTTGCCGATCAATGTCGGGCGCAACAACTACGACACCATTCGGGTCGAGTATTTCGCCGACCAGACCGCCGCGTTCGAAGGGTTCAAGGCCGGGGAATACACAATGCGCATTGAAAGCGACCCCAAGCTTTGGGCTTCGGGGTATGACTTTCCAAAGCTGACCCAAGGGTCGGTCGTTCGTGATGAGATTACGGATGGCAGCCCGCCGACGCCATCGGGTTTCGTGTTCAATCTGGGAAAGCCGCAGTTCGAGGATAAGAATGTCCGCAAAGCCATAGCGCTTGCCTTCAATTTCGAATGGGCCAATGAATCGCTGATGTTCGGTCTCAATTCACCGCGCAGCTCGTTTGTGCAGGGTACTCATCTCGAAGCGACAGGCGCACCAGAAGGGGCTGAGCTTGCCTTCCTCGAGGCGCTGGGCGACGTTGTGCCGGCCGAAGTCCTGAGCGAACCTGCCTTGGTTACTCATGAATCCAATTCGACGCGCCTGAATGATCGTCGAAATCTGCGCAAGGCGTCGAAGTTGCTGGACGAGGCCGGTTGGCCGGTTGGTGACGGCAATCTGCGGCGCAACGCTGAAGGGCAGACGCTGAAGGTTAACATCCCTTACGCCTCAAGCATTCCCACATCGACGGCCACGATGATCGAGACTTTCGTTCAGAACCTGCAGGCGATTGGCGTGGATGCCTCGGCCGAGAAGGTTGATCCGTCACAGTTCACACTGCGCCGCCGTGAACGCGACTACGACATGGTTTATTCGAACCGGTATGGATCGTTTTTGTCGACGGGCGGCGGTCTTAGCCAGATGTACGGTTCGGAAGAAGCCGCCTTTAGCCTGTTCAACCCAGCGGGTTTGGCCAGTCCTTTGGTTGACGCGGTCATCGAATCCTCCTTCGATACGACAAATCAGGAAGAACAAGACGCAGCACTTATGGCATTGGACCGTGTCCTGAGGTATGAGTTCTTTATCATCCCTGACGGTTATGTCGCGGACTACTGGACGGCTTACTACGACATGTACGAATACCCTGAAAACCTGCCGCCTTTCACGCTCGGTTATCTGGATCTTTGGTGGGTAAACCCTGAAAAAGAGGCTAACCTGAAGGCAAAAGGCGCACTGCGTTAACATGGGCGCCTATATTCTAAGACGCCTGCTGCTGGTTATTCCGACCCTTCTGGGCATCATGATTGTCAATTTCACGCTGGTTCAGTTCGTGCCCGGTGGACCGATCGAACAGATCATTGCTCAAATCGAAGGGCAGGGTGACGTCTTTGCCGGTTTTGCAGGCAGTGGTGACGCCGGAGCGGCCTCTGAACCCGCCGGAGGGGCCTTTGACGACAAATACGTCGGCGCCCGCGGCCTTCCGCCTGAATTCATCGCCGAGCTTGAGAAAGAGTTTGGGTTCGACAAACCGCCGGTCGAGCGGTTTCTGACTATGATGGGCAACTACCTGACATTAGATTTTGGCGAGAGCTATTTCCGGTCGATCAGTGTGATCGATCTGGTGTTGGAAAAGATGCCTGTGTCGATCTCGCTGGGTCTTTGGTCGACCCTGATTGCCTATCTGGTCTCGATCCCGCTGGGCATTCGCAAGGCCGTCAAGGACGGATCGCGGTTTGATACCGTGACCAGCGGGGCGATTATTGTTGCCTATGCCATACCCGGTTTCCTGTTCGCGATCCTGTTGTTGGTACTTTTTGCAGGTGGGTCCTACTGGCAGATATTCCCGCTGCGGGGGCTGACCTCGGACAATTGGGACAGCCTTAGCCTGTTCGGAAAGATTACGGACTATTTCTGGCACATCGCTTTGCCGATCATAGCCCTTACGATTTCGGCTTTTGCGACGCTGACGCTGCTGACCAAGAACTCGTTTCTGGACGAGATCAAAAAGCAATACGTCATGACCGCCCGCGCCAAGGGACTGAGCGAGCGGAAGGTGCTGTATGGCCATGTTTTCCGCAACGCGATGCTAATCGTGATCGCCGGTTTTCCAGCCGTGTTCATCGGTGTGTTCTTTGGTGGCTCGATCATTATCGAGACGATCTTCTCGCTGGATGGTCTGGGCAGACTTGGTTTTGAGGCCGCCGTGGCACGCGATTATCCGGTGATCTTTGGCACCTTGTTTATCTTTGGCCTGATGGGGCTGGTTGTGGGCATCATCAGTGACCTGATGTATGTGCTGGTCGACCCGCGCATCGACTTTGAAAAGCGCGAGGGGTAAATGGCTCTTTCTCCGCTCAATCAGCGCCGCTGGCGCAACTTCCGCCGCAATGGCAGGGCCTTCTGGTCACTGATCATCTTTTCGATCCTGTTCGGCCTGTCGCTGTTTGCCGAGTTCATCGCCAATGACAAGCCGATCCTTTTGAAGTACCGGGGCGAATTCTACACGCCGATCTTCAATTTCTACGCCGAAACGGAGTTCGGAGGAGATTTCCAGACCGAGGCGATCTATCGCGACCCCGAGGTCATGTGCCTGATCGACAGCGGCGGGATTGAAGACTGTTTCGACGACCCCGAAGGCATCATCGAACAGATCGAGGCCGGCACCTATGAAGCTGACGGGTTCGAACGCGGCTGGGCAATCTGGCCGCTGATCCCCTATTCCTTCAACACCAGCGTGGATCGTGCAGGTGCCGCGCCGCTGCCGCCCAATGGGCAGAACCTGCTGGGCACCGATGATACCAAGCGCGATGTGCTGGCGCGGGTGATTTATGGTTTCCGTTTGTCCATTCTGTTCACGCTAATGGTAACTGGCGCTGCCAGCATTGTCGGTATCTTTGCGGGGGCCATTCAGGGCTTCTTTGGCGGTTGGCTGGACCTGATATTTCAGCGTGTGATTGAGATCTGGTCAGCGACGCCCTCGCTCTATGTCATCATCATCATGTTTGCGGTGTTGGGGCGAAGTTTCTGGCTGCTGGTGATCCTGATGATCCTGTTCAGTTGGACGGGCTTGGTCGGTGTCGTCCGGGCTGAATTCCTGCGGGCGCGAAACTTGGAATACGTGCGCGCCGCACGGGCGCTGGGCGTGGGCAACATGACGATCATGTTCCGTCATATGCTGCCCAATGCCATGGTGGCGACGCTGACCTTCATGCCGTTCATCGTGACGGGTACAATTGGCGGTCTGGCCTCGCTGGATTTCCTTGGCTTCGGCCTGCCGTCCTCGGCCCCATCACTGGGCGAGCTGACCTTGCAGGCGAAACAGAACCTGCAGGCCCCGTGGTTGGCCTTTACCGCGTTTTTCACCTTTGCCATCATGCTTTCGCTTTTGGTCTTCATCTTCGAAGGCGTCCGCGATGCGTTTGATCCCAGAAAGACCTTCTCATGAGCCTTTTGGATGTGAACAACCTGAAGGTCTCGTTCAAGCAGGACGGTCAGGTTTCGGCGGCGGTCAAGGGCGTGTCCTTTACCGTTGATCGTGGGGAAACCGTGGCTTTGGTGGGCGAATCCGGGTCGGGCAAATCGGTGACAGCGCTGTCCACGGTGTCGTTGCTGGGCGACAGTGCGATCGTTGAAGGTTCGGTCAAGTATGACGGCGATGAAATGATCGGAGCGTCAGAGGGCAAGTTGATGGATGTTCGTGGAAACGACATCAGCTTTATCTTCCAAGAGCCGATGACCTCGCTGAACCCGTTGCATACGATTCAGAAACAGATGGCGGAATCGCTGGCGCTGCATCAGGGCGTTACTGGGGATGCTGCACGAGACCGGGTTGTGGAACTGCTGACCAAGGTGGGCATCCGTGATCCGCGTGACCGGCTGGACAGCTATCCGCATCAGTTGTCAGGCGGACAGCGGCAACGTGTGATGATCGCCATGGCGCTGGCCAACAAGCCCGATATTCTGATCGCGGATGAACCCACAACGGCTCTGGACGTGACCATTCAGGCGCAAATCCTTGAACTGCTGGCCGAGCTGCAGAAATCCGAAGACATGGGGATGCTGTTCATCACCCATGACCTTGGCATCGTGCGCCGCATAGCCGACCGGGTCTGCGTGATGAAAGACGGTGAGATTGTCGAGACCGGCGTCACGACCGAGATTTTTGACAACCCCCAACACCCCTATACGCGCAAACTGCTGGGCGCCGAGCCCTCGGGCCAGCCTGATCCGGTGGCGTCGGATGCCGAAGAGGTTGCACGGACAGATCACCTGAAGGTCTGGTTCCCGATCCAGCGCGGATTTCTGAAACGCACCGTTGGGCATGTGAAGGCGGTTAATGACGCCACGCTCAGGGTACGCGCGGGTGAGACGCTGGGGATCGTCGGCGAAAGCGGCTCGGGTAAGACGACGCTGGCGCTGGCGATCATGCGGCTGATCGCGTCCGAGGGCGGGATTACTTTCCGCGATCAAGATGTGCGCCGCTGGTCCACGCGGGAATTGCGACGGCTGCGCAAGGATATGCAGATCGTGTTTCAAGACCCGTTTGGCAGCCTCAGCCCTCGGATGACCTGTATGCAGATCATTGCCGAGGGGCTGGCCATTCATAAGGTCGACCCGCACCGCGCGCCGCGTGATCTGGTGGCCGAGGTGATGACCGAAGTGGGCCTCGACCCCGCCGCAATGGACCGATATCCCCACGAATTCTCAGGCGGGCAGCGTCAACGGATCGCCATCGCGCGCGCCATGGTGCTGCGGCCCAAGCTGTTGGTTCTAGACGAACCGACCAGCGCGCTGGACATGACGGTTCAAGTTCAGATCGTTGATCTGTTGCGCGATCTGCAGCGGAAATACGGGCTGGCCTATCTGTTCATCAGCCACGACCTGAAGGTCGTACGCGCCATGTCCCACAACGTGATCGTCATGCGCAACGGCGATGTGGTCGAGATGGGCACGGCTAAGGATTTGTTCGAGAACGCGCAGACGGACTATACCCGCGAGCTGATTGCGGCGGCGGGCTGATCCCAGCCCGCTCCTTGTTTACGCGCTGGCTTTCTCCTTGGCGGCCGGTTTTGGCACCGGGCCGCGCAGTTCCTCATAGTGATCAAAGCTCAGCTTGACCCAGCCGGTGCCGCGCGTGGCGCTGGCCAGGGTGCGGTGCAGATCATCCTGCGCTACGGCGGGAAGCTGGGCATTGAATATTTCCCAACCCGAGGCGTTTGGATTGCCCTCAAACCCAAGAACTTGCCCCTGTAGTGAACTGATTGTGGGCACCAGATCTCCCACGAAATCCGAGGGCAAGTGAATCTCCGCACTCAGGATCGGTTGCAGCACCACGGGCTTGGCTTGGGGCAGCGCCTCGCGGACTGCGTTCTTGCCTGCCGTGCGGAAGGCATAATCGGAACTGTCGACGTTGTGGTGCTTGCCATCGCTCAGCGTGACTTTTACATCAACCACGGGAAAGCCTTCGGGCCCCTGTTCCAGCGCGTCTTTGGCCCCATGTTCGACCGAGGGGATATAGTTGCGCGGGACCGCGCCGCCTTTGACCACCTCTTCGAACTGGAACCCCGCCCCGCGTGGCATTGGCGCGACTGAGATCACCACGTCGGCAAACTGCCCTGCGCCGCCCGATTGCTTGCGGTGACGGTGGCGATGTTCGACGGGTGCGCGGATCGTCTCGCGATAGGCTGTTTCGACGGTGTCGGTGGCGATCTCGATCCCGAAATCCTCGGCCAGCTTCGCCGTCACGCGGCGCATATGCTGCGGACCTTGCGAACCTAGAACGGCGTGGCCGCTCAGGTCGTCTTGTCCCAGATGCAGGCCGGGGTCGATCTCGACCAGACGCGAGAGGGCGTTGGACAGGCGCACGTCGTCGCGCTCATGCGCGGGTGAGACGACCTGACGGTGCCCCGCCGGGTGCGACGAGGCCCATTCGGGCAGCGGTGTCGCGCCTTTGCTGTCATAGATATTGCCGGGGTTCAGGTGATCGGATTTCACCGCCAGTCCGATCTGCCCGGCGGGCAGGTCCGCGATCTGGGTCTTGGCGTCCAGCGTGGTCAGATTGCCGACGGTTTCACCGCCCAATGCCTCATGCGCTTTGACGCCGTCACCTAGGCCCCGCAGGACGACGATCTTGCCGATATGCTTTTTCACATCCGCAAATCCTGCGATGGCGCGGGCGTTCTCGGCAGCCTCGTCCCGGTCGGCAGCGATGTCGAACTCGGGGGCCTCATGCCGTAGGGCTTTCATCAGGCGGGTCAGTCCGTTGCCATGGCTGGCCGCGCCCAGACAGGCCGGGATCAGTTGGTGGTTCTGCAGGACCTGCGCGGCCAGATCGTAAATCTCACCGCTGGGGGGCTGTTTGTCTTCGATCAATTGTTCCAGCAGGTGATCGTCGAAATCCGACAGCGTTTCCAGCAGTTCAGTGCGGGCCTCTTGCTCGCGATCCTCAACCGATTGCGGCAGTTCGATCAGGGCCGAGGGCTGGCCCTCTTGGTATTTCCACGCCCGTTCAGAAATCAGATCGACCGCACCAACAATCGTGTCACCTTCGCGGATTGGCACCTGTCGCAAGGCGATGTGATGGGTGCAATAGGTCTGCAGCGCCGAGATGATGTCGCGGATGCGGCCACTGGGGCTGTCCATGCGGTTGATGAACAGGAAACAGGGGATACCGGCCTCTTCCACCAAACGCAAATAGGGCGCACACAGGACGGCCGCGTTGGGATCAGGTGGAACGACCACGACTGCTGCGTCCGAGATCGCCATGGCTGGCCCAACATAGGCCAGGTTATCGCCGCCCCCGTCGACGTCGATGGCGCACCAGGGTTCATCCAGGTAAGAAAAACCGTGCAAATGCACGGTCCCGGACACGTCGAATGTGGTGGGCCGCCCGTCGAGGCGGCTGATGGCCTCGACCAGAGTGGTTTTGCCCGATTGGCTGGGGCCGAGGACGGTGAAAACGCGCATGGGTGCTGTCCCTCTTTCAGGTTGCAGATATACCTGCACGAAAAGGGCTGTCCGGCGCGGTTGCGTCGGTAAAAGCTGTCTGCGAATTCGCCTGCCTCGGGGTGCGATTGCACCCCCTGAGTGTGGAGAAAACCAGAGGCCTGCGTCAAGCCCCTGTGCGGGTTGGGGGTCGGCAGGCCGTGAACCCGGCCCGCCGGAAAGAGGTCAGATCGCCGAGCTGTGGCCTGCCTTGCTCAGGTCATAGGCGTCAAAGCTGCGGGCGATCATGCGGGTTAGGGCGCGGGCCTCTTGCGGGATGTAAAGGCCATCCTCGGTGATGCGCAGCAGCCCGTCAAAGGCGACATTGGCATCCGCGTACATGCCCTGCAATTCGGCGACAGTGATGTCATGGTCACGCAGAATCTCGGCCGTGTTGATCTGAAAATCGCACATCAACGCCTCGATCAAGCGCGAGCGCAGTACGTCCTGACCTTTGAACAGGTGTCCGCGCGAGGTTGAGAATCGCCCCTCTCGGATGGCCTTGGTATGAGCCGACGTGGCGGGCGCGTTCTGCGCATAGCCCTGCGGAAAGCGCGAGATCGAGCTGGCCCCGATACCAATCAGAACCTCGGCCTGATCGTCGGTATAGCCCTGGAAATTGCGCTTGAGCTTACCGGCGTTCAACGCGCGGGTCAGGCCGTCTTCCTGCGTGGCGAAGTGGTCGATACCGATCTCGGCGTAATTGTCCCACATGAACAGACGGCGGGCGGTATCGAACAGATCCAGACGCTGTTCCGGAGTAGGCAGCGCGTCCGAGGGGATCATCTGCTGCCGTTTTGCCATCCACGGCACATGCGCATAGCCGTACAGCGCCACGCGATCGGGGTTGAGCGACAGCAGTTTTTGCACGCTTTCCGTCATCCGGGTCTTGGTCTGATGCGGCAGACCATAGAGGATATCGGCGTTCAAGCTGGTGATGCCGCGTTCGCGTATCATGTCCACGGCCTTGCGCGTGGTGTCATAGCTTTGGATGCGGCCGATGGTCCTCTGTATCTCGTCGTCGAAATCCTGCACCCCGATTGAGGCGCGGTTCATCCCGGCCTCGGCCAAGGCATCCAAACGTGCCTCGTCAATCTCGTTGGGGTCGATCTCGACCGAGAATTCGGCATTCGGCCCCAAAGGCACCACGTCCAGAATTCGCGCCGCCAGTTCGCGCATCAGATCCGCGTTCAGCAAGGTCGGTGTACCGCCGCCCCAATGCAGGCGAGACAGGGTCACGCCCTGGGGCAAGCGCGCAGCCAGCAGGTCCAGCTCGGCTTTGAGGACATCCACATAGGCGATGACCGGATTGTCCGTTTGGGTGCCTTGCGTCCGGCATGCGCAGAACCAGCATAGCCTGCGGCAGAACGGAACGTGGATATACAACGAGATCTCGCTTCCGGGTGTGATGCCGGAAATCCAGTCTCCAAAAAGCTCTGACCCTACGTCATTGCTGAAGTGGGGGGCGGTGGGATAGCTTGTGTAACGCGGGACTTTCGCGTCAAATAGTCCAAGCCGTGCCAGTTGTGGTTTTACTATCATAACGGTACGGTTAGAGGACGCCACGAACAGATGCTTTGATAGAGATCAAGTGGAAGCGCGCATGACACCCACATTCAAGATCGACCATACGAACTGTGCAGACTGCCCGATCCGACATCGGGCCGTGTGTGCCCATTGTGATGCCGATGAGCTGGAAGAGCTTGAAAGCATTAAGTATTACCGCAGTTTCGAGGCCGGTCAGACTGTTATATGGTCCGGCGATCAGATGAATTTTGTTGGCTCGGTCGTGTCGGGGATTGCGTCTTTGACGCAGACGATGGAAGACGGGCGCACTCAGATGGTCGGACTGTTGCTGCCAAGCGATTTCGTCGGGCGCCCGGGGCGCGAATCGGCGCCTTACGATGTGCAGGCGACCACAGATGTTGTCATGTGTTGCTTCCGGAAAAAGCCTTTCGAAGAACTGATGAACACCACGCCGCACATCGCGCATCGGTTGCTGCAGATGACGCTTGACGAACTGGACGCGGCCCGCGAATGGATGCTGGTGCTGGGGCGCAAGACCGCGCGCGAGAAGATCGCGAGCCTGCTGTCGATCATCGCGCGCCGCGATGCCTCAATCAACCAAAAAGGGGGGCCCATCGTCTTCGACCTGCCGCTGACCCGCGAGGCGATGGCCGATTACCTTGGCCTGACGCTGGAAACGGTCAGCCGTCAGATCTCGGCGCTCAAAAAAGATGAGGTCATCCTGTTGGAAGGCAAGCGCCACGTGACGATCCCCGATATGGGCCGCCTTATGGAAGAGGCGGGTGACGACTCGGATGGTGGCTTTCTGGTCTGACGCCTTTCAGTGCGCCAGAAAGACCGGAACCGAGGATTGTTCCAACATGTTGCGAGTTGCGCCGCCAAGAATGGCTTCGCGGAAGCGCGAGTGGCCGTAAGCCCCCATGACGATCATGTCAGCCTGAGTATCCACAGCGTGACGGTTCAGGATATCTGATACCCGTGGCATGGTTTTGCTGAGAACATCGATTTCACACTTGACCCCATGGCGCGATAGCATCTGTGACAGCATCCCGCCGGGGTCCGAACGATCCGGGCCATGCCGAGGCGGGTCAATTACAACGATACGCACTTGGGTTGCCGCAATAAGGAAAGGCAAAGCCCGGCGAATGGCGCGCATGGCCTCGACACTTTCATTCCAGCCGATCAAAATGGTGCCGGGCTTGCTGAAGATTTTAGCCGAGTCCGGAACAATTAACACAGGGGTGTGCCCTTCGAACATCGCGGCTTCGACAATGGGTTCCGCTTCGACGCCGCGGTTTTCACCGTAGGGCTGCGGCAAAACGACAAGGTCGGAAAACCGGGCGCGATGCGCAACATGTCGCCCCAAATCGGCGATTTGCGCAACACCGGATTCGGCAGACCATCGCACTCCTGACTTGGTAAAGAAGTCTTTTGCGAATGCCAGAATCTCTTCGGCTTCAGCATTGGCCCGGTTTAGGGTTTCTTGAAGAATCAAAGCGTTAGCGCCCGCATAGTAATACCCTGTCTGGCTGCGGTCGACGCCAAGACACAGTGCTTCAGCATGCGCGTCCTGAGCCCCAGCCAGCGCCACGACCTGTGCAAGTGCCGAGTCAGATTGCGTGGTTTCTGTCATAACAGTGAGGAGAGATTTGTAAGCCATGTTGACCTCGTGCTTACGGGCCGGTTCCCTGCGATGTTCCAGCCCATTCGTTTCCTCAGCATTGTCATAGTATGCGGAGCTCTGTCTTGACACAGATCAAAGCAGTTTGAGCAGCTGTCGTAGAAAACAGCAGCCAGTCAAATGGGTCTCGCGACACCAAAGAATCGCGCGGGGCATGGCAAAGGGACGCAATATGTCAAATTATATCAAGCTGATCGTGCTTGGTGTGATTGCGGTATTCGCCGCGATCGCAACCAATTATGCACGCGATTTGGCGTATCAGGTGCATGCAATTCTGGTGATGTTTATCGCCGGCGGTTTGTTCATCTGGACGCTGAGAAACACGGATGAGCCAGAGACTTTCGTGGATCATTCCGGTGAGTACATGGATGGGGTGATCCGCTATGGCGTGATCGCAACCGCCTTTTGGGGGGTGATCGGTTTCGTCGCAGGAACCTTTATCGCGTTCCAGTTGGCCTTTCCGGCGCTGAACTTTGAATGGGCGCAGGGTTATCTGAACTTTGGCCGTTTGCGTCCGCTGCACACCTCGGCAGTGATTTTTGCATTTGGTGGTAACGCACTGATTGCGACCTCATTCTACGTGGTGCAACGCACCAGCGCCGCGCGCTTGTGGGGTGGCAATCTGGCGTGGTTCGTGTTCTGGGGCTATCAGCTGTTCATCGTTCTGGCTGCAACCGGCTATGTTCTGGGTGGCACGCAATCCAAAGAATATGCCGAACCCGAATGGTATGTTGACCTGTGGCTGACCATCGTCTGGGTCGCCTATCTGGCCGTGTATCTGGGCACCGTGATCAAGCGGAAAGAGCCGCATATCTACGTGGCCAACTGGTTCTACCTGGCCTTTATCGTGACCGTGGCAATGCTGCACGTGGTGAACAACATCACCATCCCGGTCAGCATCTGGGGTTCGAAATCGGTCATCGTCTGGTCAGGCGTGCAAGACGCCATGATCCAGTGGTGGTACGGCCACAACGCTGTGGGCTTCTTCCTGACTGCAGGTTTCCTGGGCATGATGTATTACTTCATCCCGAAACAGGCCGAGCGTCCGGTTTTCAGTTACAAGCTGTCGATCATCCACTTCTGGGCACTGATCTTCCTGTATATCTGGGCCGGTCCGCACCACCTGCACTATACCGCGCTGCCGGATTGGGCTTCGACGCTGGGCATGGTGTTCTCGGTCGTGCTGTGGATGCCGTCCTGGGGTGGTATGATCAACGGTCTGATGACGCTCTCGGGCGCATGGGACAAGCTGCGCACCGATCCAGTGATCCGTATGATGGTAATCTCGGTCGGCTTCTACGGTATGTCCACGTTTGAGGGTCCGATGATGTCGATCCGCGCTGTGAACTCGCTGTCTCACTACACCGACTGGACCATTGGTCACGTGCACTCGGGCGCGCTGGGCTGGAACGGCATGATCACCTTTGGTGCGCTGTACTTCCTGGTTCCCGTCCTGTGGAAGCGCGAGCGTCTGTATTCACTGCAGATGGTCAGCTGGCACTTCTGGCTCGCCACGATCGGCATCGTTCTGTACGCCGCGTCGATGTGGGTCACTGGTATCATGGAAGGCCTGATGTGGCGCGAAGTGGATGCCAACGGCTTCCTGGTGAACTCGTTCGCTGACACCGTGGCTGCTAAGTTCCCGATGTATGTGGTGCGTGCTCTGGGTGGCGTGATGTTCGTCGCTGGTGCCGTGATCATGTGCTACAACCTGTGGATGACTGTGCGGAAAGCGCCGGCCAAAGAGGCCAGCCTGTCCGTGGCGGTCCCGGCTGAATAAGGAGGGCCGGAGCAATGGCAATTCTCGACAAACATAAGATCCTCGAGACCAACGCGACCCTCTTGCTGGTATTCAGCTTTTTGGTCGTGACCATCGGTGGCATCGTGCAGATCACCCCGCTGTTCTATCTTGAGAACACCATCGAGAAGGTGGAGGGCATGCGCCCTTACACCCCTCTCGAAATGGCAGGGCGTGAAATCTACATTCGCGAAGGCTGCTATGTCTGCCACAGCCAGATGATCCGCCCCATGCGGGACGAGGTCGAACGCTATGGCCACTACTCATTGGCGGCTGAATCGATGTATGATCACCCGTTCCAGTGGGGCTCCAAGCGGACCGGTCCTGATCTGGCCCGTGTGGGAGGCCGCTATTCGGACCAGTGGCATGTGGACCACCTGCGTGATCCGCAGTCGGTTGTTCCAGAATCGGTGATGCCGAAATACGGCTTCCTCGAAAACCGCAAGCTGGACGGCAAGTATATCGGTGACATCATGCAGGCGAACGCCGTTGTCGGCACGCCTTACACCGAAGACATGCTGGCCAATGCCGAGGCTGACTTCCGCGCGCAGGCCGATCCCGACAGCGACTATGACGGGCTGCTTGAGCGCTATGGCGACAAGGTCAGCGTGCGCAACTTCGACGGTCAGCCAGAACTGACCGAAGCGGATGCGTTGGTGGCTTATCTTCAGATGCTGGGCACGCTGGTCGATTTCTCGACCTTCACCCCGGACGCAAGCCGCTAAGGAGGGCGTTATGGAAGAATACACACTCCTCAGACAGTTCGCGGATAGCTGGATGCTGCTGCTGTTGTTCACTTTCTTCATTGGCATCGTGGTGTGGGTTTTCCGCCCTGGTTCCAGCAAGGAATACAACGACACCGCCAACATCCCCTTCCGGCATCAAGACAAACCCGCCGAATCCAAGGAGGCGCGGCCATGAGCAAGACACCTGATAAACAGCCGGGAGATCCGAATACCACGGGTCACAGCTGGGACGGTATCGAAGAATTCGACAATCCGATGCCTCGCTGGTGGCTGTGGACTTTTTACGCCTGTATCTTCTGGGGCGTGATCTACACCATCGTGTATCCGGCATGGCCGCTGGTTCAATCGGCAACCGCTGGTGTTGTTGGCTGGTCCTCGCGCGGGGAAGTGCAGCAGGATATCGTGTCCTTCGAAGAAGCCAACGCGCCTTGGAATGCGCGGCTGGTGGAAACGCCGCTTGAGGAAATCTCGGCGGACGCCGAATTGCAGCAATACGCTGTGAATTCGGGTGGTGCCGTATTCCGCACCTGGTGTGCGCAGTGCCACGGCTCGGGCGCGCAGGGGGCCACCGGCTTCCCGAACCTTCTGGATGACGCCTGGCTTTGGGGCGGTTCGCTTGAGGATATCGAATATACCGTTGCCTATGGTATCCGGAATGAAGAAAGCGACGATGCGCGCTATTCCGAGATGCCGGCCTTTGGCGAGCTTCTGGAAAAGGATGAGATCACTCAGGTCGTTCAATATGTGATGTCCCTGACGAACGCCCAGTCGGATGACGCAGCGGCTGAAGCCGGTAAGGTTGTCTTCGAAGACAATTGCGCAGCCTGCCACGGCGAAGACGGCAAAGGCGATGTCTTCCAGGGCGCGCCGAACCTGACCGACGCGATTTGGTTGTACGGTGGCAGTGAAGAGGCTTTGACCGAGACGGTCACCTACAGCCGCTTCGGCGTTATGCCTCCGTGGGAAAACCGCCTGACTCAGGCGCAGATCCGCGCCGTGACCGCTTATGTCCACCAGCTGGGTGGTGGTCAGTAAGGCGAAAAGAATACCTCCGGACGGTTCGCCGTCCGAAGGTTGAAGCACCGGCTGTTCCATCTGTTCGCGCGTTTCCAGAACAGCCGGTGCTGACTTTTTAGACTACCGACGAAAAAAGGTGTGGTCTAGACTCACCTTTTCGCGCGCATCGCTTTTTTGTTTCCACCAATGCGCGTCCGGCAACCAATTCTGACGGTGTTGCTTTTCTTGCTGATTGCGGTCCACGCTTTGGGTCGCGGTCATGAAACTGCGCGCTAGGATCGAAAGCATTTTTGCACTCCTTTGCTGTTTGTAGCTTATTTGAGGATTGCCCTGTGGGCCCGAAAATGCGACTCAATTACCTTGTCAGTGTGTAAGTAAGGCTTACAGATGGATTGGATGAAGATGCCGCCCCTTGCGGCGCTCAGGGCTTTTTCTGCCTTTGCGGAAACGGGCAATGTGGTGCAGGCGGGTTCGATGTTGAATGTCAGCCACGCTGCAATCAGCCAGCAGCTGCGGGCGTTGGAAAAGCACTTAGGTACCAGCCTTCTGGACCGGTCGGGCAAGTCGATGGTTCTAACACCCGAGGGTGAGCATCTGGCCCAAGCTTTACACCTTGGGTTTCGTGCCATTGGCGCGGCAGTGACCGATCTGGTGCAATCGGGCCTTGATCGACCGGTTCATGTTTCTCTAACCCCGTCTTTCGCTGCATCGTGGTTGATGCCAAGGCTGCCGGCTTTTCAGGCGGAACATCCGGATATTGATTTGGCGTTGGACCCTACCCCAAAGCTTGTGATTCTCGGGCCCGGTGGGGTGGATGTGGCTCTCCGTTATGGAGCGGGAGGTTGGCCCGGAGTGACATCCGAGCTTTTACTGCCAAGCCCGATTACCATAGTGGCCGCGCCTTCATTGCTGGGGTACAAGACGGACTGGACTGCTGCCGAGTTAAGTCAGCTGCCTTGGCTGGAAGAGTTCGGGACCACTGAAGCAACGACATGGCTTGCTGGACAAGGAGTAGAGCACGGCCCCCGTGCCGGGCGAATTGCATTGCCCGGAAACCTGCTGCTTGACGGGCTCCGCGCGGGTCAGGGCGTCACGGTGACGGCGCGGCATTTTGTCGAATCCGATATCGCCGACGGACGGCTGGTCGAACTGTTCTGCCAGCCGGGCAACAGCGGATATCATATTGTAACCACTGAAAACTCTATGCGTCCGGCCGTCAGAACCTTCGTGTCCTGGCTGCGGCGGCAATCCGGTCGCATGTGACAAAAGGTGTCTGCACGATGCGCTTTTGACCCATGTCAAAGAGCTTATCTGTGTGATCTGGGACAAGACACAAAAAATAAAGCCAAATCTGGAGCCAGCTCGTGAGCGATTCCGACCCCGCCCCCAGCCTATATGCTGCAAGGGAGCCTATTTTCCCCCGTCGTGTATCCGGCCCGTTCAGAAATCTGAAATGGATCATCCTCGCGGTTACTCTGGGGATCTACTACGTCACTCCGTGGATCAGATGGGACCGTGGCCCCAGCCTGCCGGATCAGGCGGTGCTGCTGGATCTGGCAAACCGCCGGTTCTATTTCTTCTGGATTGAGATCTGGCCGCACGAGTTCTATTTCGTGGCCGGTCTGTTGATCATGGCCGGTTTGGGCCTTTTCCTTTTCACCTCGGCTTTAGGGCGCGTGTGGTGCGGTTATGCCTGTCCACAGACGGTGTGGACCGA
Organism: Ruegeria sp. D3; assembly: GCF_056534465.1. Taxonomy (NCBI): domain Bacteria; kingdom Pseudomonadati; phylum Pseudomonadota; class Alphaproteobacteria; order Rhodobacterales; family Roseobacteraceae; genus Ruegeria; species Ruegeria sp. D3. The sequence goes on along the minus strand of NZ_JBQFPK010000008.1, from coordinate 27,395 downwards.
CCTCTACATTCTGGTCGAACGCTGGATCGAAGGCGACCGCAACGCGCGTCTGCGTCTGCACCGGCAGGAAAAGATGGATTTGCGCAAGGCGCGTCTGCGAGTCACGAAGTGGGCGGTTTGGCTCCTGATTGGTCTCGCGACCGGCGGGGCATGGGTGTTTTACTTTGCCGATGCGCCCACATTGCTGCGCGATCTGGTGACTGGGAATGCGCATCCCGTGGCCTATACGACCGTGTTGATTCTGACCGGCACCACCTTTTTGTTTGGCGGCTTCGCGCGCGAACAGATTTGTATCTATGCCTGCCCGTGGCCGCGCATTCAGGCCGCAATGATGGACGAGGATACTCTGGTCGTGGGCTACCGCGAATGGCGGGGCGAGCCGCGCGGCAAAGGCAAGCGCACGGCGGATTCCGAGCTTGGCGATTGCATCGACTGTATGGCCTGCGTCAATGTCTGCCCGGTGGGGATCGACATCCGTGATGGCCAGCAGTTGGAATGCATCACCTGCGCGCTTTGCATTGACGCCTGTGACGACATGATGGCCAAGATCGGCAAACCGCGCGGTCTGATCGATTATATGGCGCTGAGCGACGAGACCCGCGAACGCGCTGGTCAGCCGCCCAAGAACATCTGGAAGCACATTCTGCGCCCGCGAACCATCATGTATACGGCCATGTGGTCGGCGGTGGGCTTTGCGCTGCTGTTCGCGTTGTTCATCCGCTCGGAAATCGACCTGACCGTCGCGCCTGTGCGGAACCCGACCTTTGTGACCCTGTCTGACGGGACGATCCGCAACACCTACGACGTGCGGCTGCGCAATAAGCATGGCGAGGATCGCTTGTTCAAATTGTCGCTGACCGGCGATCCGGCCATGCGGATCGTGATTGAGGGTACGAATCTTGATACAGTGAACGTCACAGCCGATACTGCCCAGCTTGAGCGCGTCTATATCGTTGCGCGTAAAGAGACTGGTCCAGCGGCAGAGGATGTGACGCCTGTGCGCATTTGGGTCGAAGACCTGCAAAGCGGTGAGCGCGCCTATAAAGACACGACCTTCAACGGACGAGGGCAGTAAGATGGCAGAACGTCAATTCACCGGAAAACACGCGCTGGCCGTGTTTGTTGGGGCCTTCAGCGTGATCATCGCCGTCAATCTGGTGCTGGCCTACAGTGCTGTGAAGACCTTTCCGGGGCTTGAGGTTAAAAACTCCTACGTAGCCAGTCAGGAGTTCAACGAACGCCTGCAGGAACAGCAGGCTCTGGGTTGGGAAATTCGGGCAGAGGTTTCCGGCGGTTTGTTGATCCTGCATATCACCGACAAGACAGGTGCGCCGGTTCAGGTGGCCGAGCTGCAGGCCGTTGTGGGTCGGGCTACTCATGTCAAAGAGGATTTCGCTCCCGATTTCACCTTTGACGGCATCGCCTATGCAACGCCCGCGTCGCTGGGCAAGGGCAACTGGAACATTCGTCTGGTTGCCAAAGACCATAGCGGAGCGGAATTCGCGCAGCGCGTACCGCTCTATGTGAAGGGGTAGGGGACTGTGGCGCAGATGAGTTCCGGTACGGCGGCTTGTCCGGGTTGTATCGCAGCCCCGGCAGAACCGGCACGGCCGATCCCTCAGGACGTGCAGATTGCGCTGTCGTTGCCAGGTATCCATTGCTCGGCCTGTATCGCGACGGTCGAGCGTGCGCTGAACGCCACGCCCGGCGTCGAGGATGCGCGCGTCAACCTGACCCTGAAACGCGCCATGATCAAAGCCGCGCCCGATCTGCGCGCCGCCGATCTGATCCCTGTGCTGGAAAACGCGGGCTTTGAGGCGCATGAGCTGGACCCCGGTGCCCTGTCCGCCACACAAGCCGACAAGGCGGGGCGGGATCTGTTGATGCGGCTGGCGGTGGCCGGGTTTGCCTCGATGAACGTGATGCTGCTGTCGGTCTCGGTCTGGTCCGGGGCAGCGGATGCAACTCGGGACATGTTCCACTGGATTTCGGCGGCGATTGCGCTGCCTGCGGTTGCTTTCTCTGCGCAGCCCTTCTTTGCGAATGCCTGGTCGGCCTTGCGCGTGCGTCGTCTGAATATGGACGTGCCAATCGTACTGGCGATCCTGTTGGCGCTGGTCACATCGCTGTGGGAAACTGCGCTGAGCGGTGAACATGCCTATTTCGACGCCGCCCTGACGCTGACCTTCTTCCTGCTGGCTGGACGCTATCTGGATTACCGTACTCGCGCTGCTGCCCGATCTGCGGCCGAGGAGCTGACCGCGCTGGAAGTCCCCCGCGCCATTCGGGTCGTGGATGGCATCGAGGAAGAGGTCGCCGTTGCCACGCTGAGCGTAGGCGACCTGATCTTGATCCGCCCCGGCGGGCGGATGCCCGTGGATGGCGAGATTGTCTCGGGTCAATCGGAGCTCGACCGGTCGCTGCTGACCGGAGAAACCCTGCCGGTCTTTGCCGAGGCAGGTACGACTGTCAGCGCCGGTGAGGTCAACCTGACCGGCCCTCTGACCATCCGCGCGACGGCGGTGGGTGAGGACACTTCTCTGCACCGTATGGCCGATCTGGTGGCCATCGCTGAATCGGGGCGCTCGCGCTATACTTCGCTGGCCGACAAGGCCGCCAAGCTTTATGCGCCGGGGGTTCATATCCTGTCGGCGCTCAGCTTTGTAGGGTGGTATATCTATTCCGGCGATATCCGTACCGCGCTGAACATCGCCGCCGCCGTGCTGATCATCACCTGCCCATGTGCGCTGGGGCTGGCGGTTCCTGCGGTGACCACGGCGGCCTCGGGGCGGTTGTTCCGCAAAGGGATGCTGATCAAACACTCCACCGCGCTGGAACGTCTGGCCGAGGTTGATACGGTTGTTTTCGACAAGACCGGCACGCTGACCTCTGGCACTCCGGAACTGACCAATCTGGGCGATCATTCGAGATCCGACCTTGAGGTCGCGCTGGCACTGGCCGAAGCGTCCTCGCACCCGTTGTCGGTTGCTTTGACCAAGGCCGCTCGCGAGGCAGGGATCAAGCCCGCCACGCTGAAAGAGGTCACAGAGGTTCCGGGCTACGGTACTGAGGGTACCTATCGTGGCCAACGCGTGCGTTTGGGCCGGGCGGCATGGACCGGCGCAGAAGAAGGCGATCAAACCGCCGCATGGCTGGCAATCGCCGGGCAAGCGCCGTCGGCATTCCTGTTCTCGGACGCTCTGCGCCCCGGCGCGGTGGAGGCGGTGCAGGCGCTGCGTGATGCGGGTAAAGAGGTCATCCTGATCTCGGGCGATACGCAAGGCGCGGTTCAGGCGCTGGCGGGCAAGCTGGGGATTCAGAACTGGATTGCGCAGGCCCTGCCGCAGGACAAGGCCACGCATGTTGAGGCTCTGCGCGATCAGGGCCATCACGTGCTGATGGTGGGCGACGGGCTGAACGACACGGCGGCGCTGGCGGCGGCGCATGTGTCGATCTCACCGGCCTCGGCGCTGGATGCGGCGCGGGTGGCCTCGGACATTGTGCTTCTGGGGAATGATCTGTCACCCATCGCCGACGCCTGCGACACCGCAGTCAAAGCAACCAAACGGATTCGCGAAAACTTTCGCATCGCCACCGTCTATAATATCATCGCAGTGCCGTTGGCTGTGGTTGGTCTGGCTACGCCGCTGATTGCGGCACTGGCGATGTCGACATCGTCTATCACCGTGTCTTTGAACGCATTGCGGGTAAGGTAAAGCGATGGAAGTTCTGGCCTATCTGATACCGATTTCCCTGTTTCTGGGAGGGGTTGGGCTGGTGGCGTTTGTCTATACTGTCCGCTCGAACCAGTATGACGATCCCGAGGGCGACGCGCGGCGCATCCTTAGCGATGAATGGGACGACAAGCCAAAGCCCTGACAGCCCTTGAAATTGCCGCAATGCCCGGTTATGTCCGGCCCATCCGCTAGCAGAGAGAACACCGCCAAATGGCTACCATGAATCCGATCCAGTTCATTCAGCAAGTCCGCGCCGAAGTTGCAAAGGTCGTCTGGCCGACGCGTCGCGAGGTTCTGCTGACCACGGTCATGGTGTTCATCATGGCGGCCCTTACCGCTGTGTTCTTTGCGCTGGTCGATCTGGGCATTCGTGGCGGTCTGCAACTGATCCTGGGCATGTTCGGCTAAACCCGCGCGGGCAGGGTGGAAACACCGCTTCCCCCTTGCACAGCACGCGATGTCCTTGTAGGTCACGCGGAACTATTCGGAATGGGCGTGCGGCGATTCGGACCGCGCGCCGCTTTTTATTCCGGGTAACGTAATGGAATTTCAATCACGGGCACGCGTTGCCGCTGCCTGAGAAAAACAAGGACGACAGGTTCATGGCGAAACGGTGGTACTCGGTCAGCGTTCTTTCGAATTTCGAAAAGAAGATCGCAGAACAGATCCGCACGTCGGTGGCAGAGCACGGCCTTGAGGACGATATCGACGAAGTGCTGGTGCCCACCGAAGAGGTGATCGAAGTGCGCCGGGGCAAAAAGGTCACCACCGAACGCCGTTTCATGCCCGGCTATGTGCTGGTGCATATGGAGATGTCGGATCAGGGCTATCACCTAGTGAACTCGATCAACCGCGTCACCGGCTTCCTGGGCCCGCAAGGCCGTCCGATGCCGATGCGTGATGCCGAGGTGAACCAGATCCTCAACCGCGTTCAGGAAGGCGAAGAAGCGCCCAAGCTGATGATCTCCTTCGAGGTCGGTGAGAAGGTCAAGGTCAACGATGGCCCGTTCGAGGATTTCGACGGCATGGTCGAAGGCGTGGACGACGAGAACCAGAAGTTGAAGGTTTCGGTTTCGATCTTCGGTCGCGAAACCCCGGTCGAGCTGGACTTTACGCAGGTGACCAAGCAGAGCTGAGTTAACCTGCTGCGAGATTCGAAGCGCCGCGATGCCTTGAGCAACGCGGCGTTTTTTTGTTTCAAACCAGTTCTAGCGGCCGGAGGCAAGGGGCAGGCTACTTCGATGGCAGGGAAAGAACGGTGTAGCTATGGCGGTCCTGGGATCAGTTCATTTTGTTGAAGGGCTGTCAGAATGTCGAGGATTGTCGACGGGCTGAAATCCACGGATCCGTCAAGAAAGACACCCAGCCCGCCTTCTCCGATTTCTTTCGGGCCGCCATTCTCGTAAACCGGATCGAGTGAAGCGAGTTCTACTGGCAATTCCGGACACAATGGGGTTTCGTTCAAAACAAGGTCCACAGCGGCCAGCATCAATTCCTTAACTGAGTCCAGAGTGTCGTCCTTCAGAAGTTGCTCGCGCTGTTCTTCAGGGGCCGTAAGTGTAAGATCAATGAGTTTGAAATAAGCACAATTGTCGCGCAGCTCGACGGTCGCCGCGGTGGACATATTCGCCAGGATGGCTCTTTTTTGTTCGCCCCGCTGAAAGTCGCGCTCGCTGGTTCGACTGCATTCGAAGATTGTGATGGTTACATCTCCATTCAAGTCAATCGCGTCGTCTTGGGCTTTGAGGCTTAAGTCATCCAGCCGGGCCTGCAGGCCGCAATTGTCGATGACCGCGTTGTCAGCCAACTGCTCTGGCACTGTTTTTTGTATCTCTCGGAGATCGAGAAGGGCTTTTACCCCGATCCGTGTAGGGGCAGCGGCAGTGATTTTCATGTCCAGCGTGTAGGGGAGCTTTGTTTCGCGCACCGGTAAGGTAGCGTCGATCAGAAAGTTCACCTGCTGAGCGCTAGGAGCGCGAACGCCGGGAACTGCTGCCGCCAAGACCAAGATCATGAACCAATGTCTCATTCAGCAAACTCCAAAACACCAAGCGCTTTTAGGCCCGCAAGGACTTTGACGATTGTCTCGGCGCTGACATCAGCCGATCCGACAACTGCGGCTCCCATCCCGCCCGGAGCAATTTCGCGTGTGCCGCCGGATTCGTAGATTGGGTCGAGAACTGCGAATTCTTCGGGCAGTGGCGGGCAGACCGGGTTTGCGGCCAAAAACTCTCCACCCTTTTCTAGCACGGCTTCGTTGATGCGGTTGGTCAAACCAAAAAGATTGCTGACGGCGCCGATAAAGCCACGCGGGTTGAGGTCAACATTTTCGATACTGAATGTCAGGCACTGGCCTTTAACTTCCGCCTTGGCGACAGCAACGGCATCGACTGTAGCCCCAAAATAACGAATGCCAGCTTCTTCACGCCGGTTGCACCTGGTAAATTGAGCGCGGGCCGAACCCTCGACCTTTACAGTATCGCCTATGGCAGTGACATCGCGGACCTCAAGATAGATCTGACGTTTGCAGCTTTCTTCCAGAGGGCCAGTCAGAATCTGCGGCGCCTTTTCCTGTAATCCGCGCAAGTCCATGAACGCCCTTATTTGCAACCTTGTGGGGCTGGCTTCTTCAAGGCCACTGTAAACCGTGAAAGGAACGGGAATGTCGCGCAGGGGAACTTCCTTGGTCAGTTTTATCTGAAACCGACCGGCATAGTTGGCAGGATCAATCCCCGTCGTGACGGTTGACGCGGGACTGTTGGACCCGTTGGATTGGCCGGTAGTCTCGGACGCGGCGTCCTGATCCTGAGCCTTGCTGCCACATCCCGGCAGCATCGCTAGGAAAACGCAGATCAGTAGCCCCTTGTTAAGCCGAGATGATGCCATCCCCGATCACCTCTTTTGCAATCAAGCAGTTCCAAGATACCCGTCTTGTTCTCTGGCGCAACTTATGTATTCAAGTAAATTATTCTGTTTGGCTTTTCTAACTGACACTGAGGTCGGACCAAGACAAAAAGGGTCACTTGGGAATAAGGTGACATCTACTTGCCAACCCCATCGTTCCCCTGTAAATGCCGCCTCTATCGTCTTCGGGCGAGATTCTCTCGTGGGAGGTTGTTGGGATCGCGATCCCGGATCGGACCACGCAACATAAACCGGGTGGAACGCGTTTCACCTACGTTGAAAGGAAAACCAAATGGCCAAGAAGCTTGCTGGTACAATGAAGCTGCAGGTTCCTGCAGGTCAGGCGAACCCGTCGCCGCCAGTTGGTCCGGCGCTGGGTCAGCGCGGCATCAACATCATGGAATTCTGCAAGGCGTTCAATGCCAAGACTGCAGACATGGAGCCCGGCGCCCCATGCCCCACCGTGATCACCTATTATCAGGACAAGTCCTTCACCATGGACATCAAGACGCCGCCCGCGTCTTATTACCTGAAAAAAGCAGCTGGTCTGAAGCCGGTTGGCAAGCGTAACCGCCCCCGTGGCGCGGAAAACCCAGGTCGTGAGACCGTGGCAACCGTGACCTCGAAGCAGGTTCGTGAAATCGCCGAAGCCAAAATGAAAGATCTGAACGCCAACGACGTCGAAGGCGCAATGCAGATCATCCTGGGCTCGGCCCGCTCTATGGGCATCGAGGTGAAGTAAGATGGCAAAACTTGGTAAACGCACCCGCGCTGCGCGCGAAGCTGTCGCCGGCAAGGAAAATCTGTCGATCGAAGACGCAGTTGCCCTGGTCAAAGCCAACGCAACCTCGAAATTCGACGAGACCATCGAAATCGCGATGAACCTGGGCGTTGACACCCGTCACGCTGACCAGATGGTTCGCGGCGTTGTTGGCCTGCCCAACGGCACCGGTAAAGCGATGCGCGTTGCGGTATTCGCTCGTGGCCCCAAGGCTGACGAAGCGAAAGAAGCCGGCGCCGATATCGTTGGCGCAGAGGACCTGATGGAAACCATTCAGGGCGGCACCATCGAATTCGATCGCTGCATTGCCACCCCGGACATGATGCCCATCGTTGGCCGTCTGGGTAAGGTTCTGGGCCCCCGCAACCTGATGCCGAACCCCAAGGTTGGCACCGTGACCATGGACGTCAAAGCAGCCGTGGAAGCAGCCAAGGGCGGTGAAGTTCAGTTCAAGGCGGAAAAAGGCGGCGTTGTGCACGCTGGCGTTGGCAAAGCGTCGTTCGACGAAGCCAAGCTGGCCGAAAACGTGCGCGCATTCGTTTCGGCTGTGGCCAAGGCCAAGCCGTCGGGCGCCAAAGGCACCTACATGAAGAAAATCGCGCTGAGCTCGACCATGGGCCCAGGCGTGACTCTGGATGTGGCGGCTGCGGCGGGCGAATAAGCCTTTACGCACGACTACAAAGATTTGATCCCGGGTGGTGAGAACTGCCCGGGATTTTTTGTGTCAATTTGTAAAGTGATCCGGCTGAAAAGCCCTTTTCGCAAAGGGTCGTAGCCGCCGCAGAGTTCTTTGTTTAGCCTCAGTGCGCAGCGCCTTTTTCTGTGGCACGCGGGCCAAAGTCGACAAGACGCGTGGATAAAGAAGAAAAGCCAGGCTGGGATCATTTGGACCGACCATTTTATACCCTTCGAAAAAAGCTGAAGTGACATCCTCGGGGACGACTCGGCCGGGCGCCACCTCGTTTGCAGAACGGGTCAGGGTGGTAAAATCCAGCAAGACTTTTGAAATGTCATGTCCGACCGGGGCCATTTGATCGCTGGAAAAGTCAAGCCCGAGTGTCCGCTGGTCGTCTCGTATCAGATTGAATAGGTGAAAGTCGCCGTGCTGAATTGCCGAAATCGTTTGCTGGCCTTCGAACTGTGGCGCCAGCTCGATGATCCGTCGGATACCGGCGAGAAACAGTTGCCGTGCGGGTACGGTTGCAATGCCTGCGGTGATCTGTTTTTCCAGCTCCTGATAGTAGCAGACCGTATATTTGGGCTGAAAGATGCGCCGCTCTTCGATCTGTGTGCGGTGATAGGCATCCAGCCAGACCCCGGCTTGTTTTAAAAGGTCCAATTGTTGGACAGGCCGACCCTCAGCCTTGCGGACGAGTTCAGCGAAGGTGTGACCCCTTATGTATTCAAAGAGGCTTGTTTGAGCGTCCTGTGACACGTGGATAGGTTTGGGCGCGGTCAGGGTGGCGTCTTCCCCCAGAGCATGAAACGCTCGTTCCTGGCGCATGTGGTGGGCGACAAACCCCTGTTGCGACTCGGGTTTAAGCTGGAACTTGTAGGCGTAAGACAAACCCGACCTGTGTTTTGCGCGAAGAACAATCCGAGAGTTTTCCGGATCGTCTCGGCGGGACAGTTTGGTCAGCCTCCAGCCATGGCGCGACAACCCCGCCTGGGCGGCGAAACCTGGCCAAAGTTTCAAGGCTGTTTTGTCGAGGGTCGAGTCCTGAAAGTTCCACCACATGCCAAGGTTTTTCTCTTCGCATTAATCGTCCGCATTCGTATTTGCAGACAATGCAGCGTTCGGGTGCGTTGCGCAAATGCCGGGATTGGCGGCATCCTGCATCCTGTCAGGTCACATATACGCGCTTAGAACTGCTGCTTCACGGGCGTTGATCGTAGCGGCTGCAGTGTGACGGAAGGCGTCCCTTGCGTGGTCAAGCGAGGGGAACAGGGCCACAATCTCGGCTCGCTGCGCCAAGGACAAGGCATGTTTCGCGCTTTCGCCAAAGAAATAGCTTTCTGTCAACGCTCCGTTCGACCGAACGATGTGATGCTGGTCGAACATGAAATGCGTGTAGGTGATCCTGTCCATCTCGCGGATTTCAACACCCGGCAGGCTGCAAAGATGCTTGGCCGCAACGAAAACCTCAGAAGACCCGAACAGCATGCTTATCGCGGGCGAAGCGACGAGAACCCGATGTTGCTGTGACAGAATAAGTTTTTTGGTGTTTCCGATGGCCCCCTGTTCAATCACAACAGGTGCAAAGGCGCCGCGCCCGGGGACTGTGGTCGTGTCGATCCACATGATTGGCTGAAAACCGGCATCGCGGGTCCAGATGTTCTGACCACGGCTGAGTTGCGCGATATCGACATCCCCTTCAGATGTTGCGATCAGAGTGCCTGGGCCAAAACAGGGGATGTAGTCGTCATAAGCCGAACTGCCTGCGTTAGATCCTGAAACCTTGATATAGGATGTTCCGGGGTCCAGCGGTGCAGACGTTGCAAATCCCCAAACGTCCGAGGTGACGCCGTTTTGCGAAAAAACGTAGACCTCGATTTCGGGTCCGACCGGGTTGCCATCACCGTCCAGGGCGCGCAGGACGATAATGGATTCTGACTCGACCGGCGTACCGTCGGCGACAATCCCGCCGCCATCCGTGATGATATGTCCGCCCGCCTGGTCGTCGTTGAAAATATCCGGGCTGCCGCTGGTGTCGTCCAGCGTGACGGTCGTCCCGCCGCCGCCAGAAAAGGAAAAGATGGTCCCGTCCGGAGTATCCGAGTTGTTGATAATCGAGTTGCCTACGATACCGCCAGAAGAACTGGAGGTCACAATCAGGCTGGAGCTGTCCTGAGCGAAAAAACTGCGAAGTACCATGTGCTCGACTTAACCTTACAGAAACTTGTTAACCAGGCGGAGGCTTTAGGTTGGAAACCGGCAAAACCTTTATCCAGTACGCAATTTAATTTGCTTGGGTCTGATTTTGCCAGCCATTTCTTCAGCTGCGATCACACAATGTTGTTAGCAGCGCGCAAGTTGCGTTAATCAACACTGTCGTGAAATGTGATGCGCAGTCGGTTGCCCAGCCTGTGCCGTTTGTCTTCCTCGAACGGGCTGCAGCGATGGTTTAAGTGCCACAGTGCCAACCAGTCCAAAATCAACCGTCCTCGGATGCAGGTGTCCAGAATGTCCATATGGATGGGGTGTTCGTAACGCCGGAAAAACATCTCTTTGTTTGTTTTCAAAATGCCACTGCGATCCACTTCCTGAGGGGGAGCGTCGCGAAACACATCGGACTTCAGGAAGTCCACGATGTCATAGGCGGCCAGTTTCACCCTGACCTCGGTGAAATCCAAACCGATCATATGCCCTCGGCCGACGATCAGGTTCTGTGCATGGAAATCACCGTGTGAAAACACCTGCGTTTCCAGAGTGCCTCTGAGGTTCCATGCTTCGTTTGTCAGCACATCCAGCATTGCCGCGCTTTCGTGTTGAATCGCTTGTGGGACATGCGCCGCTGCGGCCTGAATGTTGTCGAGCATCCATTTCGGTCGAAATCCGTATTTCTGTAGCGGGCGATACGCGTGCAAATGGTGCAGCCATTCTCCGGCGCGTCGATAAATCTGGGCGACCTGATCCGCATCAGGGCTTCTGTGAATAATATCCGCTGCGGTTGGACGGTCGATATACTCTGTCACGAAGAACGTCTGCGAGGGTGAGATGTGGACAGGGCGAACAACCCGCACAGTCTGCGTGTCTTCGAAATAAGCCGACAGGGTCGTCAGAAGGTCATATTCCTTCTGCAACCGACCCGTTTCCGGAGAGGTTGTATCAATCTTTAGGGCGTACTCCCCTGAACCGGTTCTCAGGCGCAGTAGGTACCGGGTGTCAGCAAAATCATGCGATCGGTAGACGCATTCAAACCCGGATAAGCTTAGGTTCCTGCCATGTGCAGAGAATTCTTTGACGCAACCTGTCGCAAATCGGTGTTCTTGCGGGGAGAGTTTCGGCATTTGCAGCGTGTTATCCGGGGTTTGGGTGCGCGAGACAGGACCTTAGCGTGCATGACATGTCAATGCCGCACAATACAGTTTGGACAGGGTGCCTCGCTGGGAAGGGATTGCAGCGATTTGATGTGATTTACCTCTTGGAAACCCCGCCTATCTGCCCTAAAGAGACTTGCGGAGTAAAGCGTGCGATTCGTCGTGCGCTTTATTTCGTTTCGTCCAAGACGGTGGGTGACCTTGCGAAAGGTCTTAATTCCCTGCCTGAGACGGGTAAGACCAAAGAATTCTGAGGGTCGCATTCCTCGGGCGCATTTTGGCCAATCCCGTAACAACGGACCTGAACGCAGGGGTTTCGGCCTCTGCAAATATGAGCCGGGATGTCCAACATCCCAAACTTGGAGAGAACTGTGGATAGAGCCCAGAAAGAGAAAGTGGTCGAGGAACTCGGCCAAATCTTCGAAAGCTCTGGCGTCGTAGTGGTTGCCCATTACGCCGGTCTGACAGTTGCCGAGATGCAGGACCTTCGCGCACGTGCTCGTGACGCGGGTGGTGCCGTGCGTGTTGCCAAGAACAGGCTCGCCAAAATCGCCCTCGACGGAAAGCCATGTGAAAGCATTGGTGACCTGCTGACGGGTATGACCGTTCTGACCTATTCCGAGGACCCCGTGGCAGCAGCCAAGGTGGCCGAGGACTTCGCCAAAGAGAACCAAAAGTTCGAAATTCTTGGCGGTGCAATGGGCGAGAACGCTCTGGACCGGGCTGGTGTTACAGCCGTGTCGAAAATGCCGTCGCGTGAAGAGCTTATTGCTACGATCGCGGGTATGCTTGGCGCGCCTGCTTCGAACATCGCCGGTGCAATTGGCGCACCTGCAAGCAACATCGCAAGCATCCTTTCCACCATCGAAGAGAAGGCGGAAGCTGCGTAAGCGGTTGGCACTGAATGATCTGCGTAGGGTGAACACCCTGACGTTGGAACACACACTGTAAACGGAAAGAGCTGATAAAATGGCTGATCTGAAAGCACTCGCAGAAAGCATCGTGGGTCTGACCCTGCTGGAAGCACAAGAACTGAAAACCATCCTCAAAGACGAATACGGCATCGAGCCCGCAGCAGGCGGCGCAGTTGTCATGGCAGCTGGTGGCGACGCCGGCGGCGCAGCTGAGGAAGAAAAAACCGAATTCGACGTCGTTCTGAAGAACGCCGGCGCTTCGAAAATCAACGTGATCAAAGAAGTTCGCGGCATCACCGGTCTGGGCCTGAAAGAAGCCAAAGAACTGGTCGAAGCTGGCGGCAAGATCAAAGAAGGCGTGTCGAAAGACGAAGCCGAAGAAGTCAAAGGCAAGCTGGAAGCAGCTGGCGCCGAAGTCGAGCTGGCCTAAGCCAACCGACGGGTGCATCGCTGATGCGCCGCAAAATTTGGCTGGGCCCGGAGAAATCCGGGTCCAGCCGAACCTGTCTTAGAAAGGGCCTCAAGATGTGGGGCGTTTTCTAAGACACGGTTTTCGGATCGGGAGGCCGCCTTCGGGACGGTGGCCACGAATTGATCCGGACGTGTCGTCTCGAATGTGCAGGATGCTGGGGCCCGACGGTGTCTTTGCCCGCTGAGAACTTGAAAGGTGACATCTGACATGGCTCAAACGTTCCTTGGCCAGAAACGTCTTCGTAAATACTACGGCAAAATCCGCGAAGTGTTGGAAATGCCGAACCTCATTGAGGTACAGAAATCTTCTTATGATCTTTTCCTGCGCTCCGGCGATGCAGAACAGCCCACTGACGGCGAAGGCATCAAAGGCGTGTTCCAGTCGGTTTTCCCGATCAAGGATTTCAACGAAACCTCCGTGCTGGAGTTCGTGAAGTACGATCTGGAAAAACCCAAATACGACGTCGAAGAGTGCATGCAGCGCGACATGACCTACAGCGCGCCGCTGAAGGTCACTCTGCGTCTGATCGTGTTTGATGTCGATGAGGATACCGGCGCGAAGTCGGTCAAAGACATCAAAGAACAGGACGTGTTCATGGGCGATATGCCCCTGATGACACCGAACGGCACGTTCATCGTGAACGGCACCGAGCGTGTGATCGTCAGCCAGATGCACCGCTCGCCCGGTGTGTTCTTTGACCACGACAAGGGCAAGACCCACTCGTCCGGTAAACTGCTGTTCGCCTGCCGCATCATCCCGTATCGCGGCAGCTGGCTGGACTTTGAGTTCGACGCCAAGGACATCGTGTTCGCCCGTATCGACCGTCGCCGTAAACTGCCTGTGACAACCCTGCTTTATGCGCTGGGTCTGGATCAGGAAGCGATCATGGACGCGTATTACAACACCGTGTCCTACAAGCTGGACAAGAAGAAAGGCTGGGTCACGCCATTCTTCCCCGAGCGTGTGCGCGGCACCCGTCCGACATACGATCTGATCGACGCGAAATCGGGCGAAGTGATTGCCGAAGCCGGCAAGAAAGTTACCCCGCGCGCGGTCAAGAAACTGATCGAAGAGGGCGTGGTCACCGACCTGCTGGTGCCCTTCGACAATATCGTCGGTAAATATGTCGCCAAGGACATCATCAACGAAGAAAACGGCGCGATTTATGTCGAAGCCGGTGATGAGCTGACCCTTGAATACGACAAGGACGGCGATCTGATCGGTGGCACCGTCAAAGAACTGATCGATGCCGGTATCACCGACATCCCGGTTCTGGACATCGATAACGTCAATGTCGGCCCTTACATGCGCAATACCATGGCGCAGGACAAAAACATGGGCCGCGACACTGCGTTGATGGACATCTACCGCGTCATGCGCCCCGGCGAGCCGCCCACCGTCGAAGCGGCCTCGGCTCTGTTTGACACACTGTTCTTCGACAGCGAGCGTTATGACCTGTCCGCGGTTGGCCGTGTGAAGATGAACATGCGTCTGGCCCTGGATGCGCCGGATACGCTGCGCACCCTGCGCCGCGAAGACATCGTGGCCTGCATCAAGGCGCTGGTCGAACTGCGTGACGGCAAAGGTGACATCGACGACATCGACCACCTGGGCAACCGTCGTGTGCGTTCTGTCGGCGAACTGATGGAAAACCAGTACCGCGTTGGCCTGCTGCGCATGGAGCGCGCGATCAAAGAGCGTATGTCGTCGGTCGAGATCGACACCGTCATGCCGCAGGACCTGATCAACGCGAAACCGGCTGCTGCTGCTGTTCGTGAATTCTTCGGCTCGTCGCAGTTGTCGCAGTTCATGGACCAGACCAACCCGCTGTCGGAAGTCACCCACAAACGCCGTCTCTCGGCGCTTGGCCCCGGTGGTCTAACACGTGAGCGTGCGGGCTTTGAGGTGCGCGACGTGCACCCGACCCACTATGGCCGGATGTGCCCGATTGAAACGCCCGAAGGTCCGAACATCGGTCTGATCAACTCGCTGGCCACCTTTGCCCGCGTGAACAAGTATGGCTTCATCGAAACACCGTACCGCGTCGTCAAAGACGCTGAGGTGACCGATGAGGTTCACTACATGTCCGCGACCGAGGAAATGCGTCACACTGTGGCGCAGGCGAACGCGACGCTGGATGCGGATGGCAAGTTCATCAACGATCTGGTTTCGACCCGTCAGGCTGGTGACTACACGCTTGCCCCGCGTGAGAATGTTGACCTGATCGACGTGTCGCCGAAACAGCTGGTTTCGGTCGCTGCATCGCTGATCCCGTTCCTTGAAAATGACGACGCCAACCGCGCTCTGATGGGCTCGAACATGCAACGTCAGGCGGTTCCGCTGCTGCGGGCCGAGGCGCCGCTGGTCGGTACCGGGATCGAGGAAAAGGTTGCGATCGACTCAGGCGCTGCGATTCAGGCGAAACGCGCCGGTATCATCGACCAGGTTGATGCTCAGCGTATCGTTATCCGCGCGACCGAGGATCTGGAACTGGGCGACGCTGGCGTTGACATCTATCGTCTGCGCAAATTCCAGCGTTCGAACCAGAACACCTGTATCAACCAGCGTCCGCTGATCAAGGTGGGTGACACCGTCCAGAAGGGCGAAGTCATTGCCGACGGTCCGTCGACCGATATGGGTGAACTGGCCCTTGGTAAGAACGTGGTCGTCGCGTTTATGCCGTGGAACGGTTACAACTACGAAGACTCGATCCTGATCTCGGAACGTATCGCGCGTGACGACGTCTTTACCTCGGTCCATATCGAGGAATTCGAAGTCGCCGCCCGTGACACGAAGCTGGGCCCGGAAGAGATCACTCGCGACATCCCGAACGTCGGTGAAGAAGCGCTGCGCAACCTCGACGAGGCGGGCATCGTTTACATCGGTGCGGATGTTGAGCCGGGCGATATTCTGGTCGGCAAGATCACTCCGAAGGGCGAAAGCCCGATGACCCCGGAAGAAAAGCTGCTGCGCGCTATCTTTGGTGAAAAAGCATCTGACGTGCGCGACACCTCGCTGCGTGTAAAGCCGGGCGATTACGGTACGGTTGTTGAGGTCCGCGTCTTCAACCGTCACGGCGTCGAGAAAGACGAGCGTGCGCTGCAGATCGAGCGTGAGGAAGTCGAACGTCTGGCCCGTGACCGGGACGACGAGCTGGCGATCCTGGACCGCAACATCTATGCGCGTCTGCAGGGCCTGATCCTGGGTAAAACCGCTGTGAAAGGCCCGAAAGGCGTCAAGCCGGGCTCGGTGATCACCGAGGAGCTGCTGGAAACCCTGACCCGTGGTCAGTGGTGGCAACTGGCGCTGGAAGGTGAGCAGGACGCACAGATCGTCGAGGCTCTGAACGAGCAGTACGAAGTGCAAAAGCGTGCTCTGGACGCCCGTTTCGAAGACAAGGTCGAAAAGGTCCGCCGTGGCGATGACCTGCCCCCGGGTGTGATGAAGATGGTCAAAGTCTTCATCGCCGTGAAGCGTAAGCTGCAGCCGGGCGACAAGATGGCCGGTCGTCACGGGAACAAAGGTGTGATCTCCAAGGTTGTTCCGATGGAAGACATGCCGTTCCTTGCCGATGGTACGCCGGTTGACTTCTGTCTGAACCCGCTGGGTGTGCCTTCGCGTATGAACGTTGGTCAGATCCTTGAAACCCACATGGGTTGGGCCGCGCGCGGTCTGGGTCTGAACATCGATGAGGCTCTGGGTGAATACCGCCGGTCCGGCGATCTGACCCCGGTGCGCGAAGCGATGAAGCTGGCCTATGGCGAGAATGTCTACGAAGAAGGCATCACCGGTCTGGACGAGGATGGCCTGATCGAGGCTGCGGGCAACGTGACCCGCGGTGTTCCGATCGCAACCCCGGTCTTTGACGGTGCCAAAGAGGCGGACGTCAACGACGCGCTGGTGCGTGCGGGCTTCTCGGAAAGCGGTCAGTCGGTTCTGTTCGACGGTCGCACCGGTGAGCAATTTGCACGTCCGGTCACCGTGGGCATCAAGTACCTGCTGAAACTGCACCACCTTGTGGACGACAAAATCCACGCGCGTTCGACCGGGCCGTACAGCCTGGTAACCCAGCAGCCGCTGGGTGGTAAGGCGCAGTTCGGTGGTCAGCGCTTTGGTGAGATGGAGGTCTGGGCTCTGGAAGCTTACGGCGCCGCCTACACCCTGCAAGAGATGCTGACGGTGAAATCGGATGACGTCGCCGGCCGGACCAAGGTCTATGAGTCGATCGTCAAGGGCGAGGATAACTTTGAAGCGGGCGTACCGGAATCGTTCAACGTTCTGGTTAAAGAAGTCCGTGGCCTCGGCCTGAATATGGAACTCCTGGATGCGGAGGTTGAGGAGTAAGGGCGCTGCCCTTTCTCCCGTCCCCCCTTCCGCAAGATTTGAGGTAACAAATGAACCAGGAAATCACCAACAACCCGTTCAACCCGCTGACGCCCCCGAAGGTCTTTGACGAGATCAAGGTCTCGTTGGCGTCGCCCGAGCGGATTCTGTCTTGGTCCTATGGCGAGATCAAGAAACCCGAAACCATCAACTACCGGACGTTCAAGCCTGAACGTGACGGCCTGTTCTGCGCGCGTATCTTTGGCCCGATCAAAGACTACGAATGTCTGTGCGGCAAATATAAGCGGATGAAGTATCGCGGCGTTGTCTGCGAGAAATGTGGTGTGGAAGTCACCCTGCAGAAAGTCCGCCGCGAGCGTATGGGCCACATCGAACTGGCTGCGCCTGTTGCACATATCTGGTTCCTGAAGTCGCTGCCGTCCCGTATCGGTCTGATGCTGGACATGACGCTGCGCGATCTGGAACGCGTTCTGTACTTTGAAAACTACGTCGTCATCGAGCCCGGTCTGACTGACCTTACCTATGGCCAGATGCTGACCGAAGAAGAGTATATGGATGCGCAGGATGCTTACGGCATGGACGCGTTCACCGCCAATATCGGTGCCGAAGCCATCCGTGAGATGCTGGCCCAGATCGATCTGGAAGCCGAAGCCGAGCAGCTGCGCGCTGATCTGGCCGAAGCAACCGGCGAGCTGAAGCCCAAGAAGATCATTAAGCGTCTGAAGGTTGTTGAATCCTTCCTCGAGTCGGGCAACCGCCCCGAGTGGATGGTGATGACTGTGATCCCGGTCATTCCGCCGGAACTGCGTCCGCTGGTTCCGCTGGATGGTGGCCGTTTCGCGACCTCGGATCTGAACGATCTGTATCGCCGCGTCATCAACCGGAACAACCGTCTGAAGCGTCTGATCGAACTGCGCGCGCCTGACATCATCGTCCGCAACGAAAAGCGGATGCTGCAGGAATCCGTGGATGCTCTGTTCGACAACGGCCGTCGCGGCCGCGTGATCACCGGCGCCAACAAGCGTCCGCTGAAATCGCTGTCGGACATGCTGAAAGGTAAGCAAGGTCGCTTCCGTCAGAACCTTCTGGGTAAGCGCGTCGACTTCTCGGGCCGTTCGGTCATTGTGACCGGTCCGGAACTCAAGCTGCACCAGTGTGGTCTGCCCAAGAAGATGGCGCTGGAGCTGTTCAAGCCGTTCATCTACTCGCGCCTCGAAGCCAAAGGTCTGTCTTCGACCGTGAAACAGGCGAAGAAACTGGTCGAGAAAGAGCGTCCCGAAGTGTGGGATATCCTCGACGAGGTGATCCGCGAACACCCTGTCATGCTGAACCGTGCGCCGACGCTGCACCGTCTTGGCATTCAGGCGTTCGAGCCCGTTCTGATCGAAGGTAAAGCCATCCAGCTGCACCCGCTGGTCTGTTCGGCCTTTAACGCCGACTTCGACGGTGACCAGATGGCCGTTCACGTCCCGCTGAGCCTTGAGGCCCAGTTGGAAGCGCGTGTTCTGATGATGTCGACGAACAACGTTCTGTCGCCTGCAAACGGCGCGCCGATCATCGTTCCGTCGCAGGATATGATCCTGGGTCTCTACTATGTGACCCTGGAACGCGAAGGCATGCCGGGCGAAGGCAAGGTGTTCGGTTCGATCGACGAAGTTCAGCACGCGCTGGATTCCGGCGAAGTGCACCTGCACTCCAAGATCACCGCGCGGATCACGCAGATCGACGACGAAGGCAACGAAGTTCAGAAGCGTTTCGAGACCACTCCGGGCCGTCTGCGTCTGGGTGCATTGCTGCCGATGAACAACAAAGCACCGTTCGAGCTGGTCAACCGTCTGCTGCGGAAAAAAGAAGTGCAGCAGGTGATCGACACCGTCTACCGCTATTGCGGTCAGAAAGAGTCGGTTATCTTCTGTGACCAGATCATGTCGATGGGCTTCAAAGAAGCGTTCAAGGCGGGCATCTCGTTCGGTAAGGACGACATGGTCATTCCGGACGACAAGTGGGGCATTGTTGATGACACCCGCGGTCAGGTGAAGGACTTTGAACAACAGTACATGGACGGCCTGATTACTCAGGGCGAAAAGTACAACAAAGTTGTCGATGCCTGGTCGAAGTGTAACGACCGCGTCACCGAGGCCATGATGTCGACGATTTCGTCGTCGGATCGGGCAGCGGATGGCTCTGAGCAGGAACCGAACTCGGTCTACATGATGGCCCACTCGGGTGCGCGTGGCTCGGTCACTCAGATGAAACAGCTGGGCGGTATGCGCGGCCTGATGGCCAAGCCGAACGGTGACATCATCGAGACGCCGATCATCTCGAACTTTAAAGAAGGTCTGACCGTTCTCGAGTACTTCAACTCGACCCACGGTGCCCGTAAGGGTCTTTCGGATACCGCTCTGAAGACGGCGAACTCGGGTTACCTGACCCGTCGTCTGGTGGATGTGGCGCAAGACTGTATCGTTCGTGAGATCGACTGTGGCACCGAACGTGCGATCACTGCCGAAGCCGCCGTGAATGACGGTGAGGTTGTTGCCTCGCTGGCCGAGCGCGTGCTGGGCCGTGTATCTGCCGACGACGTTCTGCGTCCGGGCACCGATGAGGTTCTGGTTGCAGCCGGTCAGTTGATCGACGAACGCATGGCCGACACCATTGACGAAGCTGGCGTTGCCTCGATGCGCATCCGCTCGCCTCTGACCTGTGAGTCCGAGGAAGGCGTTTGTGCCACCTGCTACGGCCGTGACCTTGCACGCGGTACCATGGTGAACACGGGTGAGGCTGTCGGCATCATCGCCGCGCAGTCGATCGGTGAACCCGGTACACAGCTGACCATGCGGACCTTCCACATCGGTGGCGTTGCGCAAGGTGGTCAGCAGTCGTTCCAGGAAGCGAACCAAGAAGGTGTTGTCGCGTTCGAGAACCCGCAGATTCTGATCAATGCCGCAGGCGAAAGCCTGGTCATGGGCCGGAACATGAAGCTGGTGATCAACGACGAACACGGCGAAGAGCGGGCCAGCTTCAAGCTGGGCTACGGCTCCAAGCTGTTCGTCAAGGATGGCGACAAGGTTGCTCGCGGCGACAAGCTGTATGAATGGGATCCCTACACTCTGCCGATCATCGCCGAAAAAGCCGGTACCGCGAAATATGTTGACCTTGTTTCGGGCATCGCTGTCCGAGATGAGACCGACGATGCAACCGGCATGACCCAGAAGATCGTGATCGACTGGCGCGCCGCCCCCAAAGGCAGCGACCTCAAGCCCGAGATCATTCTGGTCGGTGAAGATGGCGAACCAGTCCGCAACGATGCGGGCAACCCGGTTCACTATCCGATGTCGGTGGATGCGATCCTGTCGGTCGAAGATGGTCAAACTGTCGAAGCTGGTGACGTTGTCGCGCGTATCCCGCGTGAAGGTGCCAAGACCAAGGACATCACCGGTGGTCTGCCGCGTGTGGCCGAACTGTTCGAAGCGCGTCGTCCGAAAGATCACGCGATCATCGCAGAAGCCGATGGTTACGTGCGCTTTGGCCGCGACTACAAGAACAAGCGCCGCATCAGCATCGAACCGGCTGACGAGTCCTTGGAGACCATTGAATACATGGTGCCCAAGGGCAAGCACATCCCGGTCGCCGAAGGGGACTTCATCCAGAAGGGTGAGTACCTGATGGACGGTAACCCGGCTCCGCATGACATCCTGTCCATCATGGGTGTCGAAGCGCTGGCGGATTACATGATCGACGAGGTGCAGGACGTGTATCGTCTGCAGGGCGTGAAGATCAACGACAAGCACATCGAGGTCATCGTGCGCCAGATGCTGCAGAAGTGGGAGATCCTGGATTCAGGCGACACCACCCTGCTGAAAGGCGAACATGTCGACAAGCAAGAGTTCGACGCGGCCAACGAGAAGACCATCGCCCGCGGTGGTCGTCCGGCACAGGGCGAGCCGATCCTTCTGGGGATCACCAAAGCCTCGCTGCAAACGCGTTCGTTCATCTCGGCGGCGTCGTTCCAGGAAACCACCCGTGTGCTGACCGAGGCTTCGGTTCAGGGCAAGAAGGACAAGCTGGTTGGCCTGAAAGAAAACGTCATCGTTGGTCGTCTGATCCCCGCTGGTACCGGTGGCGCGACGCAGGCCGTGCGTCAGGTGGCCCAAGGTCGCGACAACGTCGTCATCGAGGCGCGCCGGGAAGAGGCCGAAGCAGCCGCTGCTTTGGCTGCTCCGGTTATTGACGACGACATGGTCGGTGATGAGCTGGACATCGTGGTTGACGCCCCCGAAAGCCGCGAATAAACGCGGTTTCAGAACAAAGAACAGGCCCTGCGGAAACGCGGGGCCTTTTTTGTTGTTGTGGTCTTGCCGAACAGAGCGCCGATCGTATCAAAAAAAGGCGCGCGGTGGGCTCAGGCAATGCGACAGATGTGCGTTCAAGTGCTCAGATTCAGGAACAGAACGCCAAGCGCAACCCCCACAAACGCGCCCGTCGCAAACCAATTAAGAAGTAGTTTTCCGCTTAGCGCACTTCGATAGACGCCGCGAACAAACAAGACTGGAATGGCGGCGATCCAAACAATGGTCAATATGGCAGCAGGCACTCCAAACGCGCCCGGCGTGTCACCGTTTTTCACGGATTCCGGTGCCAGATCAGAAATTGCTTGAAGGTTGAAAAATAGGAAAAACACAACAAACGAGCTGAGAGCGCCCCAAAACACTAAGTCAAATCTGATAGGGGTCGGGCCAGGCTGAGGTCTGCGGGTTTTCGACTGTGTCACGGGCGCCTTTGGTTGCGGCTGATCACCACGGGTTTGGTAGCGATGTGGTCGCTGACCAAAACCTTGAGAATTCTTCTCAAACACAGTGTCTCCAGAAAATTGGCTTTAGAATGGTCAAACCGTTCAACACATTGGCGCGATTTGCAATTCACTTTTCCAGCCACGTCTATTGACTTGCAGCGCGTCATCCCCGCGAATGAACACGAAAATATCTGAGTTCTGTTTCCATGTCTCCAAACGTAAAAGGCGCCCTGCTGATGATGGGCAGCATGGCGGGCTTTACCATCAATGATACGCTGATCAAGCTGGCAGGGGAGCAGGTGCCTTTGTTCCAGATGGTGGCGATGCGCGGGGCTTTGGCGACAGTGCTGGTCTATCTGTTGGCGCGGCATTTGGGGGCTTTGCATCTGAACTTTCCACGCCACGACAAATGGCTGATCGCCGCGCGTTGTCTAGCCGAGTTGTCGGCCACGTTCTTCTTTTTGACTGCGTTGTTGCACATGCCATTGGCCAATGTGACCGCTGTGTTGCAGGCGCTACCACTGACAGTGACTTTGGGCGCGGTGCTGTTCTTTCGGGAGAAAATCGGTTGGCGGCGGATCGTGGCTATCGGGTTGGGCTTTACTGGCATGCTGCTGATCGTCCGGCCGGGCCCCGAAGGTTTCAGCATCTATGCCATCTACGCTCTGATTGCGGTATTGTCCGTCACTGTGAGGGATCTGTTCACGCGGCGCATGTCCGTTCATGTGCCTTCGCTGACGGTGACGCTGGCGACATCGGTTACCATTACGGTGTCGGCCGGGATCGCCTCTGCGACCACGGGCTGGCAACCTGTCCCATTCGACGCGGGGGTGATGATCGCCTGCGCTGCGGTGTTTGTGCTGATCGGGTATCTGTGCAGCGTCATGGTCATGCGTGAGGGCGATGTGGGTTTCATCGCTCCTTTCCGTTATTCCAGTCTGCTGTGGGCGCTTGCGTTGGGCTGGGTCGTATTCGGAGATTGGCCTGATGCCGTCACTATGGCTGGCGCCGTTTTGGTCGTGGGCGCCGGGCTGTTTACTCTATTCCGCGAACGCGCGGCTCATTCAGCCGAGTGAACTTTCCGCACGGCGTCCTGATCGATGGCAAAGCGGGCGATGAACTCGCCCTCTTGTTCGAGGGTCAGGGGGGCAAGCTGGGTGTTGCTTTTGCGGGCATGAGGTGAATCGTTGAACGAATTTAGTGTGCGCACCCACATCGGCGCATCGGGATAGCTGATCACCGGCATGTAGTTTCCGATCCGGTGATGCCCGAAATTCATGATTGTCAGATCGCTTCCGCCCCGAACGTACATGGCAAACCCGATCCCCAGCAGCGGTTGAAACACCTGCGCGGCGTGAATGCCCTCGGGCCCGAACCGCGCCAGGAACCCTTGGTTATAGTCGATGGCGACCGTTTTGTGGTTGCGCATCAGCGCGCCGCCTTCGTCAGCGGCGATTCGTAGCCGTTCGACGAAATCCACCGACACGGCGTCGTCATCATCATGACGGAACTGGATGCAGGGCGCGTTGGGATCGTGACGCGCAGCGTTCAGGATCTCTTTCATCACCCGGCGGTGGCGCATGGGACGACGGGCGATGATCTGCACCTGTTTCATGCCTGCGGTCAGGTCGTGCAGCCGATCAAATGCGGGTTTCGGCAGGCAATCCCCGATCACGATGAACAATTGGAAATCCTCATCCGTCTGTTCGCGCAGACAGGGCAGGGTGGTGGTTTCGAACAGGCGAAACCTCTCTTCCAGCCGGGTAGGGTGGTAGAGATAGGCGCGCCGTTCCTCGGTCGTGTCATGTTCGACCTGAAAGCCGCCATGGGCGGGGTAGGAAAAGCGGCACAGGCCGATGATTTGCATGGGTCATCCGTGGTGCGTGGCGTTGCGCCCGACTATGCCCCTGCGCCCCAGAGCCCGCAATGGTTAGCAGCACTGGCGGCCGACAATCGGACCGGGTATATGAGCGCAAAGCGGCCTGTCGTGCGGTGGGTCCGGTGTACTGTTGACACTTGCGCCGACTCCCCCTATTACGCGCCCATCTCGGTACCGGGGGCCGCCCCAAAACCGATCTCAGTAATGGACTGGTCAAGACCCGGACAATTTTGCAGTTCGCGTCCTCTGATAACCAACCGCGACGTTCACCTCGGAATGGGAACGCTCGCGGGTTTTGCGCTTGTGGACGCATGAGTGCAGCAAAGTTTAACCGCACGCAATGCGCGTGCATGTCATGTGTGTTGCAAAACGGGGAAGAAACCGGAATGCCAACTATTCAACAGCTGATCCGCAAGCCGCGGCAGCCCAAAGTAAAACGCTCGAAGTCCATGCACCTGGAGCAGTGCCCGCAGAAACGCGGCGTCTGCACCCGTGTGTACACCACCACACCGAAAAAGCCGAACTCGGCTATGCGTAAGGTTGCCAAGGTGCGCCTGACCAACGGGTTCGAGGTCATCTCGTACATCCCCGGTGAAAGCCACAACCTGCAGGAACACTCGGTTGTTCTGATCCGTGGCGGCCGTGTAAAAGACCTTCCCGGTGTGCGTTACCACATCCTGCGCGGTGTTCTGGATACTCAGGGCGTCAAAGATCGTAAGCAACGCCGTTCGAAATACGGCGCGAAGCGTCCCAAGTAAGAAGGAGAGGCTGATATGTCACGTCGTCACGCCGCCGAAAAACGCGAAGTCCTGCCTGACGCCAAATTTGGCGACAAGGTTCTGACCAAATTCATGAACAACCTGATGATCGACGGCAAGAAGTCGGTCGCAGAGCGCATCGTCTACAACGCGTTTGATCGCGTTGAGAACAAGATCAAGCGCGCACCTGTCGAAGTGTTCCACGAAGCGCTCGACAACATCAAACCGTCGGTCGAGGTTCGCTCGCGCCGGGTTGGTGGTGCAACCTATCAGGTTCCGGTCGAAGTCCGCCCCGAGCGCCGCGAAGCACTGGCCATCCGCTGGCTGATCACCGCCGCCCGTGGCCGCAACGAAAACACCATGGAAGAACGCCTCGCCGGTGAGCTGCTGGACGCTGTACAGTCCCGCGGTACTGCCGTGAAGAAGCGCGAAGACACCCACAAGATGGCCGAGGCGAACAAAGCCTTCAGCCACTACCGTTGGTAATCCAGAGGCTTATCCAAAATGGCACGCGAATATCCGCTCGAACTATACCGTAACTTCGGTATCATGGCGCACATCGACGCAGGTAAGACCACCTGCTCGGAGCGTATCCTGTATTACACTGGTAAATCCCACAACATCGGTGAGGTGCACGATGGTGCAGCCACCATGGACTGGATGGAGCAGGAGCAGGAACGCGGCATCACCATCACGTCGGCTGCGACCACCACTTTCTGGGAGCGCACCGAGGACGGTAAAACCGCCGATACCCCCAAGCACCGCCTGAACATCATCGACACCCCCGGCCACGTTGACTTCACCATCGAAGTTGAGCGCTCGCTGGCGGTTCTCGACGGTGCCGTCTGCGTTCTGGACGCAAACGCTGGTGTTGAGCCCCAGACCGAAACTGTGTGGCGTCAGGCTGACCGCTACAAGGTTCCGCGTATGGTTTTCGTCAACAAAATGGACAAGATCGGCGCAGACTTCTTCAACTGCGTTCGCATGATCGAAGAGCGCACCGGCGCACGCGCTGTTCCGGTTGGCATTCCGATCGGCGCCGAGTCCGAGCTGGAAGGTCTGATCGATCTGGTCACCATGGAAGAGTGGCTGTGGCAGGGCGAAGATCTGGGCGCAAGCTGGATCAAAGCGCCGATCCGCGACAGCCTGAAAGACATGGCTGACGAATGGCGCGGCAAGATGATCGAAGCGGCCGTCGAAATGGACGACGACGCGATGATGGAATACCTGGAAGGCAATGAGCCCGACGTTCCGACCCTGCGCGCCCTGCTGCGCAAAGGTACTTTGGACATCGCGTTCGTTCCGGTTCTGGGTGGTTCGGCGTTCAAGAACAAAGGCGTTCAGCCTCTGCTCAACGCTGTGATCGACTATCTGCCCAGCCCGCTGGACGTTGTTGATTACATGGGCTTTAAACCCGGCGACGAGGAAGAAGTTCGTGACATCGCCCGTCGTGCTGATGACGACATGGCCTTCTCGGGTCTGGCGTTCAAAATCATGAACGACCCCTTCGTTGGCTCGCTGACCTTCACCCGGATCTACTCGGGCACCATGAACAAGGGTGACTCGATCCTGAACTCGACCAAAGGTAAAAAAGAGCGCATCGGTCGTATGATGATGATGCACTCGAACAACCGGGAAGAGATAGAAGAAGCGTTTGCAGGCGACATCATCGCGCTGGCGGGTCTGAAAGACACCACCACCGGTGACACCCTGTGTGACGCGAAAGAGCCGGTCGTTCTGGAAACCATGACCTTCCCCGATCCGGTGATCGAGATCGCGGTTGAGCCCAAAACCAAGGGCGACCAAGAGAAGATGTCCCAGGGTCTGGCCCGTCTGGCCGCCGAAGACCCGTCCTTCCGTGTGGAAACTGACCTGGAATCCGGTCAGACCATCATGAAGGGCATGGGCGAACTTCACCTGGACATCCTGGTTGACCGTCTGAAGCGCGAGTTCAAGGTTGAAGCGAACATTGGTGCACCGCAGGTGGCCTATCGTGAAACCATCTCGATGCCGGTCGAGCACACCTACACCCACAAGAAACAGTCGGGTGGTTCGGGTCAGTTCGGTGAAGTTAAGCTGGAAATCCAGCCGACCGAGCCAGGCGAAGGTTATTCGTTCGAAAGCCGCATCGTTGGTGGTGCCGTTCCGAAGGAATACATCCCGGGTGTTGAAAAAGGCATCAACTCGGTCATGGATAGCGGCCC
The DNA here is from genome assembly GCF_056534465.1 of Ruegeria sp. D3. NCBI lineage: Bacteria > Pseudomonadati > Pseudomonadota > Alphaproteobacteria > Rhodobacterales > Roseobacteraceae > Ruegeria > Ruegeria sp. D3. Next base: position 569 of record NZ_JBQFPK010000008.1, on the reverse strand, counting down.
GCTGGCTGGCTTCCCCGTGATCGACTTCAAGGTTGCCCTGCTGGACGGTAAGTTCCACGACGTTGACTCGAGCGTTCTGGCGTTCGAAATCGCGGCCCGTATGTGTATGCGTGAAGGCATGCGCAAAGCTGGCGCGAAACTGCTGGAACCGATCATGAAGGTCGAAGTGATCACCCCGGAAGAATATACCGGCGGTATTATCGGCGACCTGACCTCGCGTCGTGGCCAGGTGTCTGGTCAGGAACCGCGCGGCAACGCGATCGCGATCGATGCGTTCGTTCCGCTGGCGAACATGTTCGGCTACATCAACACTCTGCGTTCGATGTCGTCGGGCCGTGCCCAGTTCACCATGCAGTTCGATCACTACGATCCGGTTCCGCAGAACATCTCGGACGAGATCCAGGCGAAATACGCATAACCAAAGATTTGAGGGGGTCCGGTTCACGGGCTCCCTTCATTACCGAAAAAGGAGGCCATCATGGCAAAGGAAAAGTTTGAGCGTACAAAACCGCACGTCAACATCGGCACGATTGGCCACGTTGACCATGGTAAAACCACGCTGACCGCAG